>JAJYRW010000091.1 GCA_021793895.1 Actinomycetes bacterium | reverse complement strand
CGCTGAATGGCGAGAGCGCATGGGGAAACGTTTGTAGCGTCACGCCAATAATTGGAACCCCGGCGGCCAGCGCAGTGATTAATTTCTTTGTTTTCGATCCCTCGGTTCCGCGGGTGATCGCATGGAAGGTTCCGGTGCGGGTAACTAGTTGGTCGACCGCTTCTTGCAACTGTTTATCGAGTACTTGCCGGTCAGCGAGCACAAAGACGGTGTCGAATACTTTTTCACCATCTTCCCGGTGCAAAGACGCCAGTTGGTGCGCGGTCCAAGCAATGGAGTCGGTCTTTCCCGAACCGGCGGAGTGCTGAATCAGGTAGTTGCGCCCCGGCCCGGCTTCGCGCGCGGTCGCAACGAGGCGCGTGACGGCCCGCCACTGGTGGTAGCGCGGGAAACGGATTTGGGTTTTCCGACTGGTTTTGCCGGTGATGGGGTCGAAGCGCTCTTCCTTATTTGTGTAGACGAACTTGGTGATAATCGCCAACCACGTGTCTGGATGGAGAATTTCTTCCCACAGATAAGCAGTGGCTGAAGCATCCGTCCGCGGCGGGTTCCCAGCCCCGTTTTTGTGCCCCTTGTTGAAGGGAAGGAAGAACGTCGCCTTTCCCTCTAGTCGGGTGGTCATATAAATTTCGGACGGCGACACCGCCATATGCACGATCGCGCCCCGCCCGTAGGTGAGCAGCGGATTACCGCGAGGGTGGCGGTGGAATTTATATTGATCGATGGCGTTTTGGACCGACTGAGTAAAGTCTGTTTTTAATTCGAGCGTGGCAACCGGTATTCCATTGAGGAACAGGACCAAGTCGATCCGCCCGCCATCAGCGGAGTACGTGACCTCTTCAACCACGCGGAGCCGGTTTTTCGCATATCGATCCAGCAGATTCGGATTCCGATTATCAGCCGGCGGGGGCTGGACGAGGTCAAATCTCTGAGCTCCGGGAAGGTCAAAGCCCTTGCGAATCGTATTGAGGACTCCCCCACCTTGCGCCTCGGGAGTCTTCAGACGTCGAACGACGCGGTCCAGAATGCGCTTGCGGCCCTTTTCTTGGTTAGCCTCCGAAGCATCAGGGTGGACAATGCGGGCGAAGTTTTTGGGATCAGAATCTTCCAACCAACCCAGTAGGTCTTCCGGATACAGGGCTCTTTCCTGGTCATAACCGGCGCTGTTAGAAGAATGCAACCAGCCATGCGCCACCAGTTGGGACACAATCTCATTCTGGAAAGACCGTTCCTGATGCGGTGCGCTCACTGCACAGACTCCACTTCTTCGTAGACCTTCTCGGCAGCGTAGCGGTCCGAGACATCAATTTGGCCCGTCACGGCCGCCGAGATTAGAGCCGAACGACGCTCCTTCGACAACTTGACCGCTTCATTCACTTCTGAATATCCTGTTTCAAAATTTCGCGTTAATTGAAGGATGAACGAGTTTAATTGTTCCCAATGCTTTTCTGGAGGGACACTTATAGGGAAATTTGCTAGCGCTTCTGCGGTAAATTTGGGCTGAGCAGATCCAGTTACGAACGGTGCGATATCTCGAATTTGTATGACTGCGCTCCAAAGTTCTACATGGCTGCTTGGAGGCCTCAGAATATGAGCATGGTTGTTGACCCAAGCTTTACCGCGAACTGGAAAAGCGATAGGGGTCGATCGCATAAGTAGGTTAGCTCCGTCTTCCGACACGAGCACGAGATCTTCATCAAAAATGTAATCATTGACTTGGTCAATTTGGCCTGAGGCTCCGTAATACGGAACATCTCCTTGCATCTCACCACGTTGGTCAGCGCTTAGAGGGACGCGCATGTGGTTTAGACTTTTAAAAACTCTCTTAATCGGTTGAACTGACCAGTCCGTGTTGTCGAGATGGTAATTGATAGTAGACGTGTGTCGCTCAAGCAGCAATCGTTTATATCGAGTTAAATCGACGATGAAGGCGTCGATTTCGGCGGTTTCGTGATCCAAAAACTCCACAATCCGCCGCTGTTCTAGCAGTGGTGGGAGCGATAGCGGTTCACTGGAAAGACCATTTTGCGTCATACTCGGAACAGCCGTGTTTGTCGCGTAATAATCGAATGGGAAGCGCAGTGCCCAATAGTAGAGAAATCTTGGGTCGATTAGTCTTCTATTTGGAATTGTGTAGTACATGGTGTCGACGGTCCAAAATTTACCGTCAACATACAGCGGCCTATCCAAGGTTCCTTTTCGCCCAAACAGGACTGATGGGCCGTCATGCAAGTAATCTGATGCCCACCGGAATTGTCCTCCTGACCCATAAACAGGGTACCCAGGCTCGTCTGTTTCGACCTCTCTGTAGTCGGCACCATTGGCAAATCTAACTACTCTGCCCAGACGCGTGTCTACCCAATGCCCTGGAATACGCATACGCTGATTAGACACTACGAGGCTCACGCTTTCACCTGCTCAAGGCGTTGGCGGATGCGTCCGAGGACTTCGTCGAGGTCGCGGTCGATTTCTTCCAGGGGGCGGGGTGGAACGTATTCGTAGAAGTGTCGCGTGAATGGGATTTCCGCGCCTTCACGTGTTCTTGTTTCGTCGATCCAGGCATCGGGTACGAAGGGTTTTACTTCGCGTTCGAAGTACTCGTGGATGTCTTCGTCCCAGGGCACGTTTTCGGTATCGCGCAGTCCTGTATCGGCGGCTGGTTTACCGGATTTTAGGACCACCTCGCCGTCTTCATCGCGTTCCGACAGCGCGTCGATAACTGCGCGCATCCCTGCGGCTGTCAACTTAATGTCGGCCTCGTTCACTACGGCGTGCACGCGTTTAGTAAATGCTGCGCGGTCTGTGGAGACTACGCCCGGATCTTGTTTCTCCGTTGCCCACTGGACCGTCGCCTTATCGAGCGCGGTGCGCAAAGCCAGTTGGTCGTCGTCCTTAAGCCGCTTTATCGCGGTGGCGTTAAAGACGCGCTCGACCCGTTCGGTGGTAAATGCATAATTCAGGCGCTGCGGGCGGTCGACCGTGATTGTGCGGTAGAAAAAGTCTTCATTGTGGAATATTTTCGAAAGTTTTGATTCCTCGAAGGCTTCGTATATCCGCGCGATATCTTTGATGTGCTCTTCGGAGAGCTGATTGCGCTTGCTGCCGATTGACTTGCGTAATTTCTCAAACATTTCGGTAGCGTCAATCAGCTGCACTTTGCCCCGGCGCCGTTTGGGCTTGCTCTTATTGAGAATCCAAATATAGGTAGAAATTCCGGTGTTATAGAACATGTCGGTGGGCAGTCCGATAATTGCTTCCAAATAGTCCGACTCCAGCAGCCACTTACGAATATTAGAAGGTCCTGATCCGGCCCCGCCCGTAAACAGGGGTGAGCCATTCAAAACGATCGCTCCGCGCCCAGCAGAAGAGTCGCCGTCCTCAATTGGATCTCGCATCTTCGAGACCAAGTGGAGCAAAAAGAGCAGGGCGCCGTCCGAAACCGGGGGCACGCCGGGGCCGAAGCGTCCTGCAAACCCCAAGTTTTTATGCTCCGCTTCGACGATTTGTCGCGATTGTTTCCAGTCGACGCCGAAAGGTGGGTTCGAGAGGCAATAGTGGAAAGTGCGGTTTTCAAAAGCCGGATCTGTGAGCGTGTTGCCCTGCACAATATTTTCAATGTGCTGGCCCTTCACCACCATGTCAGCCTTACAAATCGCATAGGACTCCGGGTTTAGCTCCTGACCAAGTAAATTTACCTGCGCGGAGGGGTTGAAATCACGGATCTTGTCATCGGCGACCGAAAGCATGCCGCCCGTGCCGGCCGTGGGGTCATAAACATCACGGACCACGGCTTGCTTCATCAGATCTTCGTCGTCCGTAAGCAGGAGCGTAACCATGAGTTCGATCACTTCACGTGGAGTGAAGTGCTCTCCGGCTGTTTCGTTCGAGGCTTCCGCGAAACGGCGGATCAGTTCTTCAAATATGTGGCCCATCTGGTCGTTGTCGACATTGCGCGGGTGCAAGTCGGCCTTGGCGAAGTGCTGAAGAATCTGCAGCAGCAGATCGTGGGCGCCTAGGTCTTGAATGACCTCTTCAAACTTGTACTGCTCGAAAATATCGCGCACATTGGCCGAGAAAGAATTAACGTAGTCGCGCAGGTTCTGCTCGAGGTTGTCGGCGTCTCCCTGCAGAGTCTTTAGGGTGTGCTGCGAGCGGTTGAAAAAGGAGTACTGGTGATTTGCGCGGTTGCGCAGCATGGCTAGCGGCGGTTCCTCATCGACACTGTAACCCTCGAGGGCCTCTACAACAGCGGCTTTCGTTTCGGCCAGCACCGCGTCTAAACCGGCCAGCACCGTGAACGGCAAAATAATCGAACCATACTGGTGTTGCTTATAAGTTCCGCGCAAAATATCGGCGGCGTTCCAGATGAAGGATGCGTGATTCAGCACAGGGATAAGCCTTTTAGTTCGGACTTTAGGACTGGCAGCAGCCTACTAGGTGGGGCTGACTTACGGAGGGAGCGCGACGAAAGTTGTTCGTGACTAACGGCTGCGCTCAAAAGATTTACGAACGCCCGATAGCACACGTAGGTGCTGGTTCACTCTTATAGCAAAATCCGGACAATCTGCGCCATGCAAGGCTTCTGTTAACGATTTTTTCTTGGAGTCCGGCCGATTTTGCCAATAGTTATTCTGTTTCTTTGTGACACTGCGCATGGTAAGTGGGCTACTGTCGTCGGCAAGGCAGAGGAAGTCATCCGGCGTGTAGAGTTCGTAGGCCAAATCAGCCGGATCACCGAAATCTTTAACGTTTTGAGTAATTAAGGCATCTGCCTTGCAATGAAGTACGGCAGTGTGCACGTGCAGATCGTTAATATCGATGCCGGGGACAGATTCTGAACTAGAAAAATCATCAAATACTTCATCCAGCGATGCGTAAAGTTTCGCTTCTAAGTCCGTGATGAATTTGCCGGAGGCTTTTGCATTGCGATGTCGCGTTGCTCGAAGGGTCTCGACGATCACATCTCTGGTGGCATGAAGCGTATACATACCAGCTTCAAGGCGCGTTAAAAAAAGCCAATCACGCAGCGTACGGCTACACAGCACATTGGCATCTACAAAAACCCGCATTGGCACGCTTGAATACGAGCCAATGGCTATGACAAATTTGGAACTATTCTTCGAGCTGCTCGTCCAGCGCGCGGAGTTCTGCAAAAGCGCGTTGTTTCTCTTCATGAAGCTGCTTGGCAAGTTTCTGTACGTCGCTGGTCTTAAACCTGTGGTGTGAGCCGACTTTATGTGAGTCAATTTTGCCTTGTCGCGCCCATTTCATAAGAGTCGGCCTTGATACACCTAATTGATCAGCAGCGACCGTGGTTGTTAACTCTTCCGGCAGTGACATGATGCGCGTAGTTTGCGCAGTGGCGGCCTCAATCATGCGTTCAATGAATTTAGCTAAGCGCGGCGGCAGCGGCAGGACATCGCCATTGCTTAACCTGACTTCAACACCAGTGACCTGAATGTCATCGATCTT
The DNA here is from genome assembly GCA_021793895.1 of Actinomycetes bacterium. The sequence continues at coordinate 744 of JAJYRW010000091.1, read as the reverse complement.
GTTTACGAAGTCTTCTGCCTCAGCACGTAAAGTTTCATCGACAATGATGGCTTCTTTAGTTTTCGTGGACATGGCGGCCTATCTCAAGGGGAAGTCGGGTAAGTTTTGCTGCCCGCTTATGGTTGCAGTTACAACTGTAACACCGCGGGCCCGGATTTCCATAGATGGGCCACCGATCCGGGTATGACACAAGCCCTTGGCTTAGGCGTTTATGTAAGTAAAGTTTTCGGGAGTTATAAACTTCGACGGCGAATCCGCCGCGTCTGACTCAAAAGCGTTGAATTGTGTGTGTTGCGTTTCCTGCCTTAGCTCTGAAGCGACATCACTCTGCGAGTCGATTGGAGCCGGGATCAGGCGACTTGCCTACCTGGCAGGAGGACACGCTGGTTCAAAGTTCACGGCACCTTTTGATGCTGTGCTGGGTTCGCACATAGCGTCGTGCACACCTGCTATTCGCTAGCTAACCGCACTGCTGTGTCAACCACTGGCTGCCCGAACATGGGGGCATCGTTGTGCCCGACGCCTTGAAGAACGAGTTCTTCATGCAGATTGCCCGCTTCGGTTGCAACTGAAGCGCTCAGTTCAGCTGGCACTATATTGTCTGCGGAACCGTAGACGACTGTGGTGGGCACTTGGCTGTCTTGCAGGTATTCCACAGTTTCGAAACGGTCGCGCAGTAGCAGTTGAACGGGCAGGTAGGGGTAATGTTCACCCGCTACGGCCGCAAAATCGGGGAATGGGGAG
>JAJYRW010000090.1 GCA_021793895.1 Actinomycetes bacterium | reverse complement strand
CTGGCAAGAGCAAGGACCGCAAGAACACCTGGGATCAAATCGTGCGCAGAATTTTGGGCCTGGACACCAAGATCGCCCAGTACCGGGAGGGCGCCCACTTCGTGCGCTCGGTGGAAAAAAGCGTCGGACGGGCGGGTCTAAACCGCGTGTGGGAGTCCGCCGAAATGCTGCCCACCATTGAAGAATTGCGCCAGCCCGAACGCTGGGTTGCGCGCGTGCACCCCTAACTAATACCGCAATGCCCCCTTCGGCGCGCCAAAGCTTCGGCCCCCTGGACCCAACGGTTGCCCAGGCCCGCACGCTGGTCCGAGACGCCCTGGCGCCGATTCTCCCCGCGCAGGCGGCAGGCGACGCCCCGAACGCTGCGAGCGACCTAGCCACCGCACCGCTGATCCTCGTAGCCTGCTCGGGCGGGCCAGATTCCATGGCGCTGGCCGCCACCGCTGCGTTTGTTATTCCCCGCCTGGGAGCCCGCGTTGGCGCAGTAATTGTCGATCATGACCTCCAGCCCGGTTCGGCCGCTGCGGCCCAGCAGGCCGCCCAGCAGTGCCGGGAACTCGGCTTGGCGCCGGTGGAGGTTATAAAAACCCAAGTGGCACGCGGCCCGGAATCTGGCGGGCTCGAAGCTGGCGCTCGCAGCGCCCGCTACGCAGTGCTTCGCCAGCAGATCAAAAAGCACCGGGCGCAGGCTGTATTGCTGGGCCACACCCTGGACGATCAGGCCGAACAGGTCCTCTTGGCGCTCACCCGCGGTTCGGGAACGCGCTCGCTAGCGGGGATTCCCGCCCAGAGAGACTTCTTCTATCGACCCTTCCTCCAGTTGCGCCGCCGCGATACGGAGCACATTTGTGCCCACCTCAAACTCACCACGTGGCTCGACCCGACCAATGAATTGCCGGCGGAGACGCTCACGCACCAGGCGCCGTCCCTAATTAATGTTCCCCGCCGCACCGTGGTGCGCAATATCGTTTTGCCCCACCTGGAGCACCACCTGGGCCCGGGAATTGCCCAGGCGCTGGCCCGCACGGCCGGGCTGGCGCGCGCTGACGATGCGGCACTGTCAGACCTGGCAGATAATTTATTGCACGAAGCCACGATCAATGTCACCGCGCAAGAGCGACAATTAGATTGCCACGTGCTGGGTGGTGCGCCTAAGGCGGTGCGAACGCGGGCGCTGCGCCGGGCGTGCATTGCAATTGGTGTGCCTACCAGCCCCCTGGCGCTAGTGCACGTGACGGCACTGGACGATTTGGTGACTAACTGGCGGGGCCAGGGGCCAGTTGACCTACCGGGGGGTCACCAAGGGCGGCGGCAATATGGCACGCTGACCCTGTACACCGTTAAAAAATGATCACCAAGGAGTCGATTCGGTGGACGCCAATGACATGGGCGCAGACTTAGAGCGCGTCTTAGTTTCCGAAGAACAAATTCGTGAGCGTGTAAAGGAACTTGCCGCCGAAATTGACCGGGACTACGCGGGTAAAGACGTGCTGCTGGTCGGGGTTTTAAAGGGCGCCGTGATGATCATGGCCGACCTTTCGCGTGCAATGCACTCGGCCGCGACCATGGATTGGATGGCCGTGTCCTCCTATGGGTCCGGGACCCAGTCCTCGGGTGTGGTGCGGATTTTGAAGGACCTCGACACCGATATTTCCGGCCGGCACGTCCTCGTGGTGGAAGATATTTTGGATTCGGGCCTCACACTTTCGTGGCTGCTTTCGAACCTGCGTTCGCGCGGAGCGGCCTCGGTGGAGGTGTGCACGCTACTGCGCAAACCCGATGCCGCCAAGGTAGAAGTTGATGTGCGCTACGTCGGATTCGATATTCCGGCCGAATTTGTCGTGGGCTACGGGCTGGATTTCGCGGAGCGGTACCGAAATCTGCCATTTGTGGGCACCCTGGCGCCCCACGTGTATAACGGCTAGTTTCTGTAATCTAGCCCCGCGTTTTTCAAACGACGCTTATCAATGTATAAGGTCGATTAGTTGAGATCAGGCAAACAGAAGGGAAGCGGGCCCGGCGCCCCACCCAAAATGAACTTTAAGCGGATATTGCGCGGACCCCTGATTTGGGTGCTGCTCGGATTGATCTTGCTGTCCACGGCAATGAGTCAGTTCTTTATGCCCTCAGTGTCCACAATTGACACCTCCACCGGGCTGAACCTCATCCAGGGCGGCAAGGTCGAACAGGTCCTACTCGTTGATGGTGAACAGCGTGTCGACCTGACCCTAAAAGAAGATTTTGAAGACAAGGGTGACCGCGTCGAATTTTTCTATGCCGAGCCGCATGGCGAGCGTATTATTGATGCGATTGTGGACGCCGACCCGAACGGTGGATTCAATGAGGAACCGCCGCCGCAGGGTTCTTGGTTCACATCCCTGCTCTTTACGTTCCTTCCGCTGCTCATCATCGTCGGTCTGTTCTGGTTCTTGCTCATGCGCATGCAGGGTGGAACCGGGCAGGCGATGAAGTTCGCCAAGTCCAAGGCCCGCCTGGTCGATAAGGACACCCCTTCGGTGACATTCTCCGACGTCGCCGGGGTGGATGAAGCCGTCGAAGAGATCGGCGAAATTAAGGAATTTTTGGAAGAGCCCGACCGGTTCCAGGCCGTGGGCGCCAAGATCCCAAAGGGTGTTTTGTTATACGGTCCACCCGGTACCGGTAAGACGCTGCTGGCCCGAGCGGTGGCTGGCGAGGCGAAGGTTCCGTTCTACTCCATCTCCGGCTCGGACTTCGTAGAAATGTTTGTCGGTGTGGGTGCTTCGCGGGTGCGCGACCTGTTCACCCAGGCGAAGGAGAACGCTCCCTCAATTATCTTCGTCGATGAGATAGACGCGGTGGGGCGCCACCGCGGTGCCGGTCTGGGCGGCGGGCACGATGAGCGCGAGCAGACGCTGAACCAGCTTCTGGTCGAAATGGACGGTTTTGAGGCCGGCACGAACGTGATTTTGATTGCCGCGACCAACCGCCCCGATATTTTGGATCCGGCCCTGCTGCGTCCGGGCCGGTTCGACCGGCAAATTGCCGTTGACCCGCCCGATATGGGCGGCCGGCGCCACATTTTGGGCGTGCATGCCAAGGGCAAGCCCATGAGCCCCGATGTTGACTTCGATTTACTGGCGCGGCGCACCCCCGGCTTTACGGGCGCCGATTTGGCGAACGTGCTGAACGAGGCCGCGCTCTTGACTGCTCGCCTCGGGAAGGAATTCATCACCAACGAGTCCCTTGATGAGGCGATCGACCGCGTTGTGGCGGGGCCGCAGCGCCGCACGCGCATCATGAATGACGCGGAAAAGAAGATCACGGCCTACCACGAGGGCGGGCACGCGCTAGTGGCTGCGGCGATGCGGCACACCGATCCGGTCACCAAGGTCACGATTCTGCCGCGCGGCCGGGCCCTGGGTTACACCATGGTTATGCCCACTGAGGATAAGTACTCCACCACCCGCAACGAGTTGCTCGACCAACTGGCCTACGCAATCGGCGGGCGGGTTGCGGAAGAGATCGTGTTCCACGACCCCACCACCGGAGCCTCTTCCGACATTGAGAAAGCAACCTCCCTGGCGCGCAAGATGGTCATGGAATACGGCATGTCCGAGCGTGTGGGTGCCATCAAACTGGGCCAAGCCGGGGGAGAGGTGTTCCTCGGCCGCGATATGGGGCACGAGCGGGACTACTCCGAATCCGTTGCCGGCATCATTGACGAAGAGGTGCGCCGCCTAGTGGAGGCCGCCCACGATGAGGCCTGGGAAGTTCTCACCCAGTACCGCGAAGTGCTGGACAACTTGGTTTTGGAGCTGCTCGAGAAGGAAACTTTAAATCAGCACCAGCTCGCCGAGGTGTTCGAGCCCGTACAAAAACGCGAGCTGCGCCCGGTGTGGCTGTCTTCGCAAGAGCGCCAGGTTTCGGACATTCCCCCGGTGGCGATGCCCGAAAAGGCGCTCACCAGTGCCGATCCACAGCACGTTGAGGAGCAGGAAAAGATCGATGACCTGGCTCCGGGTGACCAGGCGGCTGCGGCGCATGAGGGGCAGCGGGCCGCGGAAGAACCCGAAGTTGAGGTTGGGCCCGGCGAAGAGCCCGAACCTGACTCAGAATCTGGCCCCGAGTCTGGACCCAGGGAAGACTAGTGACTACGCCGCTTCCCGAAGGGTATGACGCGCAGCGCGTGGAGCGGGCGGTGCGGGAAATTCTGCTCGCGGTGGGCGAGGACCCCGACCGACCCGGATTGCGCGATACGCCTGGTCGCGTCGCGCGCTCCTATGCGGAGATGTTCTCGGGCCTGCACCAGGATGCCTCCGAGGTTCTAAACCGCACATTCGAAATCGGTCATAGAGAAATGGTGCTGGTGAAGGACATCGAAATGTTCTCTACCTGTGAGCACCACCTGGTGCCGTTCCATGGAATGGCACACGTGGCATATATCCCTTCCGATACCGGCCAGGTAACCGGCCTGAGCAAATTGGCCCGGCTAATTGACGTCTATGCCAAACGCCCCCAGGTGCAGGAGCGGCTAACCGCGCAGGTGGCTGATGCCCTTGTCGAGAACCTGCAGCCCAGTGGGGTCATGGTCGTGGTGGAAGCAGAACACCTGTGCATGTCGATGCGCGGCGTGCGCAAACCCGGATCACGCACAATCACCTCTGCGGTCCGGGGCCAAATGCGCGACCACGCCACTCGGGCGGAGGTCATGGGCCTTATTTACGGCAGGTAACCAATGGGCATGCTGCATCCGGCCGGATTACCCGCGCAGTTGCGGAGCCTGGAGCGAACCTTGGTGATGGGCGTGGTGAATGTAACGCCCGATTCTTTCTCCGATGGCGGGCGCTGGTTCACTCCCCGTGAGGCACTCAGCCAGGCGCGGCGGCTGCTCGATGAAGGAGCCGATCTGATCGACGTGGGCGGGGAATCGACCCGGCCCGGTGCTGAACGCGTCACAAGTGAGCAAGAAATTGACCGCGTTTTACCCGTCATCGAGGAACTGGTTTCTCAGGGCGCGCACGTCTCCATCGACACGATGCGTTCGAATGTGGCCCGCGAGGCAGTGAAGCGCGGAGCAACAGTGATTAACGACGTATCGGGCGGTTTAGCCGATCCGGCAATGGCCGAAGTAGCGGCGGAAACCGGCGTCACATATGTGGCCATGCACTGGCGGGCCCACTCCAAAGAAATGGATAAACGCGACCAGTATGACGACGTCGTTCTTGATGTATCGCGTGAACTGGGTCAGCGCATAACCGCGCTGACGGCAGCTGGCGTCCAGCGCGAGCAAATAGTTTTAGACCCCGGCTTGGGGTTTGCGAAGGCCGGTACCAATAACTGGCCGCTGCTGGCGCACCTGGACGTTCTCCAAAACCACGGGCTCCCAGTGATGGTCGGTGCCTCACGAAAGCGCTTCTTAGGCCATTTACTGGCCCGGGATGCCAGCGAAGTCGTGCCCCCATCCGGTCGCGACGCCGCAACACACGCTGTCAGCGCGTTGATGGCCGCCGCGGGGGTCTGGTGCGTGCGCGTACATGAAGTTCAGGGATCATTGGATGCGGTACGAGTTGGTGCGGCGCTGCGCGCCGCCCGGGCGGAACGTCCCGGCGCAGCTCTAGCTGATGCAGACCAGTCAGCCCGCCCGGATCAATCAACTCGCGCAGACAAGTCAGCCCGAGCGTCGGGAACTGACTCTGCGGTGAGAGGTGAGTGAGATGGATCAGTACGACGCAATCACCCTGACCGGGATCACCGGCCACGGCCACCATGGCGTTTTTGAAAGCGAGCGCTTTGCGGGCCAGGAGTTTCGCGTTGATGTGACCGTTTACGTGGATGCGCGCGCCGGGGCAAGCGGCGATGATCTATCGCAAACCGTGCACTACGGCGAACTGGCTGAGCAGGTGCACGATCTCATTACCGGCCCGGCGGTCGACCTAATTGAGACACTGGCTGAAAAAATTGCCGCCGTTACGCTGAGCTTTCCCGCCGCGCGGGCCGTTGACGTCACCGTGCATAAGCCCCAAGCGCCCATTGAAGTTCCATTTGAAAACGTGAGCGTGAAAATTCACCGGACGGCATCCCAGCGCTCGGGCGCAAGCGTTCCAGCTCTCGAACCGGAATCGTCTGCCGCGGCCGAGCTGCCCGAGGGGACGGCTGAACCCGCCGAGTTGCCCGCCGAGGCCGATGAACCTCCCGCGGACGCTTCCGAACCGTCCGCGCTATCCGCGCCGCCTGCC
>JAJYRW010000089.1 GCA_021793895.1 Actinomycetes bacterium | reverse complement strand
AAACGCAATGAGGCCATCGGCCAGTTCGACCTTTTCGGCGGCCCCGGCGCGGTTTCTAACGACTTCAACGTCGAAATTCCTGATCTGCCGGAATTCGATAAGAAGGAAAAGCTGGCTTTCGAACGCGAGATGCTCGGTCTATATGTTTCCGACCACCCATTGGCCGGACTTGAACACATTTTGCAAGCCAGCGCGGATTGCTCCATCGCGGAACTGCTCGCAGACGAAACCCGCGCCGAGGGCTCGATCGTCACCGTGGCCGGACTGCTCAGTTCGGTCCAGCGTCGCATCTCGAAGGCGGGGAACCAGTGGGCGCTGGCCACGGTTGAAGACCTGGATGGCGGTTTGGAAGTCCTCTTCTTCGGCGAAACATTCGTCGCCTACGACACCACGCTGATAGAAGACAACGTCGTATCCATTAAGGGCCGCCTGCGCCGCCGAGATGATTCGGTACAAATTCAGGCGATGGAGGTATCACTGCCCGATGTTGTTGATCTGGCAGATCAGCCCGTGACCATTGCCTTGCCGGTCTCGCGGTGCGTGCCCCCGATTGTGCGGCAGTTAAAAAACATTCTGGGCACCCACCCCGGCGCCACCGAGGTGCGCTTGCGACTGACCCAGCCCGGTAGAGCGACCGTAATGAAATTGGACGACTCCTTGCGCATCACGCCCTCTCCGGCGCTATTTGGTGATCTCAAAGCACTTCTAGGGCCGCAGTGCCTGGCAGTTAATTAGGTCTGGCAGTAATTAACCAGCGCTAAATTAAGTCAGGCAGTTAATTAACCAGTGCCAGAAAAGAAAAACCAACCCGGTGGGCAAGAGCTGGCAAAATTGAGCGGAGCATAGAATCAAAAGCGTGATTTCAACCATAGATTTGCGAGGCCGTCGGCTCAGCGCGCGGGAACTACAAGAGACTTTGCCCCGCGCCCAAACCGACGTCCAGGCAGCTGTCGAAAGCGTGGAACCTCTCGTTGCAGCGGTGCGAGAGCGCGGTGGAGCGGCGCTGCGCGATCAGGCGGAACAATTTGATGGGGTGCGCCCGGAAAACCTGCGCGTATCCGAGGCGGACTTAGTCCAGGCACTCGCCGAACTCGATCCCGACGTGCGCACCGGTCTAGAACGGGCAATCACGAATCTGCGGATCGTCCATCAATCCCAAGTGCCCCGCGATTTCTTGACGCAAATTGGCCCCGGCGCCCAGGTGCGGCAGCGGTGGATCCCGATGCGCCGCGTCGGGCTTTATGTTCCCGGCGGCTTGGCCGTCTACCCCTCATCGGTATTGATGAACGTGATAGCAGCCCAAAGTGCCGGCGTGGAATCCCTGGCCGTGACTTCTCCCGCGCAAGCGGAATTCGACGGCCGTCCCCACCCGACAATTTTGGCGGCCTGCCAACTTCTTGGGGTGACCGAGGTCTACTCCGTGGGCGGGGCGGGAGCAGTTGCAATGTTTGCCTACGGCGCGGGCGATATTGACGCCAGCGATCCGGAGGCGGCCTGTGAACCCGTGGATGCCATCACCGGTCCCGGCAACGTTTGGGTCACGGCTGCCAAGCGCATTGTGCAGGGCACAGTGGGGATAGATGCCGAAGCCGGCCCCACCGAGATCGCCATCCTGGCCGATAGCCAAGCCAACGCCCGATTTGTCGCGGCTGACCTAATTAGCCAAGCCGAGCACGATCCGCTGGCGGGCTCAGTGCTGGTGACCGATAGCACCCAGCTAGCAGACGCCGTCCAAAATGAACTCAAAACTCAGGCTGCACAGGCCAAGCACGCCCAACGCATCGCGACCTCGCTGGGCGGGGCCCAGTCGGCCATTGTGCTGGTAGACGATTTGGCACAGGGCATGACGGTTATTGACGCATATGCTGCGGAACACCTTGAGATCCACACGGTAGATGCCGCCCAGCGAGCGCAAGAAGTGCGCAATGCCGGAGCCATTTTCGTCGGTGATTACAGCCCGGTTTCGCTCGGCGACTATGCCGCCGGTTCCAATCACGTCTTACCCACCGGAGGCAGCGCGCGGTTCTCTTCCGGCCTGGGCGTGCACTCGTTCCTGCGCGCGGTTCAAGTCATCGAGTTTAATAGGGAAGCACTCGAAGATATTTCCCAGCCCGTTGTCGACCTGGCGAATGCCGAAGATCTGCCAGCGCACGGGGCAGCAGTTCAGGTGCGGTTTTCATGAAACTACCGCTGCGTGACGAACTGGTCGGCGAAGTTCCCTATGGCGCGCCCCAACTGCACGTACCAGTTCAGCTCAATGTCAACGAAAATCCCTATGGCCCCTCCGCAGCCGTCATCGCCGATATTGCCGAGTCGGTTGCGAAGGCAGCCGCCGACTTGAACCGCTACCCCGATCGAGAATTTCGGGATCTACGCGCCGAACTGGCGGCATTTCTCAGCCGCGAATCAGGCGTTGGCGGCCTGGAAGTGGAAAACCTGTGGGCGGCAAATGGGTCCAATGAGGTCATGTTGCACCTGTTCCAGGCTTTCGGTGGGCCGGGTCGAACGGCCCTGACTTTCACTCCGTCATATTCGATGTATCCCGAGTATGCCCGTGACACACTTACCGCGTTGGAAACGCGGCCTCGGCGCGAGGATTTTACAATTGATGTGACGCAGGCTGCCGCTCAAATCACTGAGCTGCGCCCCGCGCTGGTGCTCCTGACAAGCCCGAACAATCCCACCGGGACCGCACTGGAACTGGAAACCATCGCGAAGATTCTTAAGGCGGCTGCCGAAGTACCCCAGGGGTGTTTGGTGGTTGTAGATGAGGCCTACGCCGAATTTCGCCGCAGTGAAACCCCCAGCGCGCTGGAATTGCTGGCCCAGTGGCCGAATCTGGTCGTTACCCGCACGATGTCCAAGGCATTCGCGCTGGCCGGAGCGCGTTTGGGCTACCTGGCTGCAAGTTCGCAAATCGTAGATGCCCTGCGGTTGGTGCGCCTGCCCTATCACTTATCGGCAATCACGCAGGCGGTTGCCCGCACGGCCCTTACGCACAGTGGTGAGCTCCTGTCCGCGGTCGCCAAATTGCGCAAAGATCGCGACGCCACTGTGGCGTGGTTGGAAGCACGGGGTTTGAAAGTGGCTCCATCGGATGCGAACTTCGTGTATTTCTCCGGATTTCCTGACCGCCACCAGGTGTGGCAGGGTTTACTTGACCGTGGCGTCCTTATTCGGGAAACCGGTCCCGAGGGATGGCTTAGGGTGTCGATCGGAACACCCGCAGAAATGCGCGCATTTCGACGCGCCCTGGTGGAGGTAATGGAAGCGTGACACAGCAGCGAACCGCGAAGGTGGAGCGGGCAACATCTGAATCATCGGTATCAGTGGAAATAAATCTGGACGGTACCGGCAAGACCGATATTTCAACCACGGTGCCTTTTTACGACCACATGCTGACCGCGTTGGGCAAGCACTCACTCATTGACCTGACCGTGCGCGCAACGGGCGATATCGAAATTGACGTCCACCACACGGTTGAAGACACCGCGATCGTATTCGGCCAGGCGCTCAAGCAGGCGCTGGGCGATAAGGCCGGAATTACGCGCTATGGGCAGGCTTTGATCCCGATGGACGAGGCTCTGGCGCAGGCCGCAGTAGACCTATCGGGTCGGCCGTATTTTGTGCACGGTGGCGAGCCAGCCGGGCAGGAATTCCACCTGATTGGCGGCCACTTCACGGGCTCGCTTACGCGCCACGTGTTTGAGTCAATCGCCTACCACGCGGCTATTTCGCTCAATATTCAGTTGCTGTCCGGCCGGGACCCCCACCACATCGTGGAGGTGCAATTCAAGGCGCTGGCACGGGCACTGCGGCAGGCCGTGGAACCGGATGCGCGCATTGAGGGCATCCCCTCCACCAAGGGCGCTCTTTAATTTTGAGCGCCCAAGTTGCCCTCCTCATCACGCCCATCGCCTCCCAGCGGGCGCTTGCGGCGCTGGGGCGTTTAGCCCAGGTGCCGGGTTTGGCGTTCGCCACCGAGCATGGGGCGGTAATGATTTTGGATGACGCCGAGTTCAGTGCCGCGCACAACAGCGCCCAGCGTATATCGCAGGTTTTGAAGAAAGTGGATGCGATTTTATTGCGGCGCGGTCCCTCGGAAGATCCGGCGGACTCCGACGTGCAAGCCACCCGTTTTTCGAACGGGGAACCAGGCGACAAACTCGCGCCCGGGCTCATCATCAGCGGCCTGGACCCACTGTGCGAAAAACTCATAGTAGGCGGCGCCTCACCTGAAGAATTGCCGCCTGAGGTCGCGGGCGTGCACTCTAATTCCCTGAGCCGTTTTGCCGCCATGCGGGCATTGGCGGCGGGTCGGAAAAAGAAGTAAATAATTTAAAGGAGCATCTTTTATGCCGCACTTGGAACTTCTCCCCGCGGTGGACATCGTCGACGGACAGGCCGTGCGGCTTTTCCAAGGTGAGGCGGGCACGGAAACCGGTTACGGCGATCCCCTCCAAGCCGCGCTGAGCTGGCAAGAAGGGGGCGCCAAATGGATTCATCTGGTCGATTTAGACGCGGCTTTCGGGCGCGGTGCCAATACCGAAATAATTGAAAAGATTGTCGGAACGCTGGACATTAAGGTCGAACTCTCCGGTGGTTTACGCGACGACGAAAGCCTGAAGCGCGCGCTAGATACCGGTTGCGCGCGCGTGAACTTGGGCACTGCCGCTATTGAAAATCCGCAGTGGACCGCAGCTGCAATTGGGGAATACGCCGACCGCATTGCTGTTGGGCTTGATGTGCGGGGAACCACTTTGGCCGGGCGGGGATGGACAAAGTCCGGCGGCGATCTGTGGGAAGTTTTGGAACGACTTGAACGCGACGGCTGCGCCCGCTACGTGGTTACCGACGTGACTAAGGACGGCACGCTAACGGGGCCGAACATCGAATTATTGACGCAAATGTGCCAACGCACCGACAAACCCGTCGTGGCCTCGGGTGGTATTTCCGTTCTTGAGGACCTGCGGCAACTGCGCGAGCTCGTGCCTTCAGGCGTAGAGGGCGCCATCATCGGCAAGGCACTCTACGATGGAGCTTTCACCCTCAGCGAGGCACTCGAGGTAGCGGGGCGCCCGTGACAAATGGCGATTCCAGTTCGCGCGCGCCGGCCGGTGCGGCGGATTCAGCAAGCACGCCTTTTGAACCTGGTGGCTCCGTGCCAGCAGATTCGGCTGGCGTGCCCTGGAAGGGCCGCGATCTCAAGCCGTCTCCCTTCGCCGGAGATGATGGGCATGCCGATCCGGAACTGACCGCCATCCAAGAACAGTGGCGGTGTGGGGAGGCTGGTTTGCCGGCACTGGTGCGGGCCCTAGCCGGTAAGCGCGTGGTTATTCCGGTTATGGCCCAGGTGGAAAACCTGGTCATGAATGAGAATACAAATCTGGTGGCTGACAAGGATGCTTCCACCGGAGTGGTTTGTGTCTCAGCGCCTGATGGGCGCATCGCGTTGCCGGTTTTTACCTCCGTGCCGGCGCTGATGCGCTGGCGGAAAGATGCCCGACCTATTCCAGTGGAAGCCGAGCGGGCCGCGCTGGCGGCGGTCAGTGAGGATTGGCCGCTTTTGGTGCTAGACGCGGGGGATGCCCAGCCGGCAATTATTCCGCGTCCCGCCGTGTGGGCGCTCGCCCAGGGGAAGGCACAACAGTGGATACCGGCGCCTCAAGACACTGAGCTTGCCGCGGAAATAAACCGGATACTGTCACAAATTTCGGTGGTGAACCGGGCAGAAGTGGGGCCGGGAAAGCGCGCAGAAACGGCCGTGACCGTGCAGTTGCAACCCGGATTGGATCGCCAGCAACTGCAGGCAGCCCTTCGGGAAGTCCAGCAGCGGTTAGGCGCAAGTGAAATGGTGGCTGAACGCGTCGACGGGCTGGAATTGCGGGCCGTCTAGATTAATTAGGTTGGCTAGGTTAGTAAGGGTAGTTAGGTTAGCTAGCAATTCGGGAGCGGTTCCTGATTGGCATCTGAGTCAAGAAGTTCGCGCAGCGTAGAGACCGGAACAAAGAGACTGCCCGAACCGCTCTTGGCGTAAATCACTCCCACCAGTTCACCTTCGCCGTTCAAAACCGCGCTTCCCGATGATCCCGGTTCCACCGCCGCGCTGGTATAAAAGACCTCGCCCAAGTTCACCTGAAGCGGATCTTCTTCCGTGCTCAATATTCGCCCCCGCGACGTCGTCAATACACCGCCGCTGGGGTACCCGACAACCGTGACT
>JAJYRW010000088.1 GCA_021793895.1 Actinomycetes bacterium | reverse complement strand
CCAAACTCTAACATGCCTTCAATGGCAAGCGGTCTGGACAGATACTTCTTGAATCGGCACGGTGTCATTACGGGCGGGGGCCAGAACAACGTCCCTGGACATCACAGCTAGGTCGCGTGATTTTGCCGATGGCCCGGCCCGCGCTTGCGGCGGGGATGGCGCTTACTTTTGCGCGGGCGCTGGGCGAATTCGGCGCAACGCTGACGTTTGCGGGATCACTGCCCGGAACAACCCGGACCATGCCGCTGCTGATCTATTTGGCGCGCGAGCAGGACCAGGATCTGGCGCTGGCACTCGCGCTGGTTCTAATTGTGGTGGCGCTGGTGATCGTGGCGTTTTCTGCGCGCCTGCAGCGGCGCAGCGCGGGGTGGGCGCTGTGACGGGAATCGAAATTCAGGCGGGCGTTGCAGCGCGAGATGTCCAGTTGGATGTGAATATCCCGGCGGGGCAGTGCACCGCGATTTTGGGTCCCAACGGAGCCGGGAAATCCACCCTGCTAGATCTAATTTCCGGCCTGCTTAAACCAACAAGCGGCCGCATTCGAATCCGCGGGCAGGACGTGGCAGGAAGGGAAAAGTTCGTTCCCACGCACCGGCGCGGTGTTGGCCTGCTCGCCCAAGATCCGCTGCTCTTCCCGCACTTAAACGTGCTGCAAAATGTCGAGTTTGGGCTGCGATCTCGCGGCGCGGCAGGTGATGTGGAGCGGGTAGCTCGCGCGCAACTGGAGCAACTAGGCTGCGGGCACCTAGCCGAAAGTGCGAGTACGGGCGTTTCGGGCGGCCAGGCGCAGCGCATTGCCCTGGCGCGAGCGCTGGTTACTGACCCCGAAGTGCTGTTGTTGGATGAGCCGCTGGCCGCATTGGATGCGGTCAGTGCGCCGGAGATCCGCGCGGTCCTAGCCGAACATGTGCGTCAGCGCACCACGGTGCTGGTGACCCATGACCTACTGGACGTTTTGGTGCTGGCCCAGCACGTCGTCGTCCTAAATGCGGGGCGCGTAGTAGCCAGCGGCCCGACAGCCGAGGTTTTGGCGCGGCCGCGCGATGCATTTTTAGCGAACTTTTTGGGAGTGAACGTTCTTTCCGGGGTGGTAGACGGAACCGAGCTAGAGCTGGCTCCCGGGTTGCGCCTGCGAGGGCTTGCGGCAAGTACGGGCGCCGCGGCGGCGGGCTGGGCGAGTTTTCCAGCGACCGCGGTGACACTGCATCGGACAAGCCCGCGCGGCAGCGCGCGCAACACCTTGCCGGCGACCGTGCGCGCAATTGAACCGCGCGGGCCAGTGGTGCGGGTTTTGTGCGATTTAGCGGGGCAGCAGGTAGCCGTCGACGTGACTCCGCAGTCGGTAGCGCAACTGGAAGTAACCGTGGGTGCAGACGTCTTGCTGGCGGTTAAGGCGACCGCGGTCGCGCTTTACTGAGCGAGAGTGGGGCTGGTGAAAACAGTACGCCAAAGATTTATCGCCAGCGCCAAAAATGTGATTAGCCAGGCTGCCACGGCGAGCCACAGCCAGGTACTGCCGATGGCCCCAACTACCGGCAGCTGGTTGGCATCGCCCAAGTAAATACCCGCGACGGCATACATTCCTAAGGGAAAGATGATGCTCCACAGCGTTGCTTCATATTTCAGCGGCACGCGGTGGACTTTGTGTCTCCACCAACCGGCTGCGATGAGGACTGGGATGAGCCAGGTGCCAAATGCCCAAAACATCACCGACGCCCCCGCCACAATTCCGCGCGTGGCGTGCACCATGGGCGTTTCGCTCATTTCTAATATTCGCGCCCCGGCCAATACGGTTATTGCGCATGCTCCCATTGCTACCCAGTAGGGCGGGTCTAAATCGGTTGGTTTTAAGTCATAAAGCATCATGCGCAGCGCAACGATTATTCCCGCCGCTGCATATAAGAAAATCCCGACCGACCAGCTGATAACGGCAAGGGTTCCCAGCGCGTGCGCGAAGCGATCCGTGTGGGGTTCGAGGGAAGCCGCGGCAACTGCCACTGACTGACTTGCCACCACCCATATGAACCAGGTGCCGTTGGCGGTCGCCACGACGGGCCGCGCACTGCGGCCCAGGACGGCGGTCCACGGCACGACATAACCCAGCACCAACCAGCTGATTGTGGAAATCAGGAGCAAAATCGCCGTCCATCCGGTGAGGTCGGCAAGCGCCAGTCGCACTCCGAACACGTTGGTGCCGGCGATGAAGGTCAAAAACCCGAAGGCGCGGCGCGGATCACGGAAATCGGCCGCAATATCGGAGCGGAAAAACGCTAAGCGCCAGCCGGTAAGCGCCAGCAGTAAGCCATATGAAACTCCGCAGACGATGAGCAGAATATTTGAAAGCACATAGTGGCCTTCAAGATAAAGACCGACGGAGACGATTCCCGCGGCCATAACCAACGCAAAATAGCCGGGCGACAAACCGCGCACTGCTCTTTGGAAGCGGGAGCTAAAACCGCTTGCGGTCGCCATAAAACCCACTTTAGGGCCTTATCGCGTTGGAATTACTCTCCGGTGCGGTGCGGGATGCAGTTTCGCGAGCCGATCAAAAACTTCTAGTTAGCGATACGGTTTTCTTATGGCTAATACTCCGCACCGGTCCGGCAATTTTCCGCTCTTTCGCAGTTTGCCCGACCCGGCCATCACACCCGAAGAGGTCGGGGCACAGAACTGGAAACTGACTGATCTGCTGCTGCCGACAATGGTGCTGCGCGAAAGTGCGCTCCACCACAACATCGACCTGCACGCGCGCTGGTGCGCTGCCGTCGAGGTGGATCAAGCCCCACACATCAAGACGCACATGTCGCCCGAGCTCACACGGCTGCAACTCGATGCTGGGGCGTGGGCCGTCTCAGTTG
Source organism: Actinomycetes bacterium (assembly GCA_021793895.1). Next base: position 3,378 of record JAJYRW010000088.1, on the reverse strand, counting down.
CTTCCCCGCATCAAGCCCGGTTTGCCGCCGCGGTCGGTGCGCGGCGCGTTCTGATTGCCCAAGAGGTGGTTGATCCGGCGAATGTCAAAGTCCTGGCAACGCTGCTCAACACCGACGCGCACCTAGACCTGATGGTCATTGTTGATTCTTTAAGCGGCGTAACGATGCTCGCCGAGCGCCTCCAAGAATTCGGCGCGAGGCGCCCCCTGGGAACACTAGTTGAACTTGGTCTACCAGATGGCCGCACCGGCGCCCGCACGCTAGGTGAATTCACCGCCATTGCCCGCGCGGTCGCGGCCCGACCCGAACTACACCTGCGCGGAGTTGAAGGCTATGAAGGGGTGCTTCCCGCGGGTCGAGACGCCGATTCCTTCGCGCCCGTCGACACCTTCATGCAGCAACTTGCCGACGCCACGATTCACCTCGATAAACAAGGATTTTTCGCAAATTTGGACGAGATCGTCCTAACCGCCGGCGGTTCCGTTTACCCCGATCGCGTAGCCGAGGTGACGCGCCCGCGCCTGACAAAACCACTCCGGGTGGTCGTACGGGCCGGAGCCACAATCACCCATGATCACGGGCCGCGCTCCGCGTTTGCGCCGCTGGCGCCGGAATCCGGCCACGAGCTCGGTGCCCTCCAACCCGCACTAGAACTGTGGGCTGCGGTGGTTTCGGTCCCAGAACCCGCCTTGGCGCTCGCAAATTTTGGTAAGCGCGATACCCCATTTGATCTCGGGCTGCCGATCGTGCTGGAGGTGCGCCGCAACGGCGAAACCATTGATTCCACCGGCATCGAAGTCACCGACACCAACGACCAGCACGGATTTTTAAGGCACGAGAAGCAACTGCAAGTTGGCGACGTGCTCCGACTGGGCCCGCGCCATCCGTGCACCGCGTTCGATAAGTGGCCGCTCATCCCACTGGTTGACAACGATGAGCGCGTTACCGGCGCGATCACCACCTGGTTCTAGACCCAGTCACGTGTGTCGTGGCTAGGCCCAGTCACAAGCCGGTTTTAACGCTCCCATCCTGCCAAGTGCGGATTCCGCCATCTAGGTTGCGCACCCGCACCGAGATTCCGCGCTCCGCGGCGGTCTGCTGCAAAACCCGGGCAGCAAAATACCCGCGCAAACCCACCGCGCAGTGCACTATCACTTCGGGCGCTAAAAGCGGATCATCCGCATCGGCGCTCGCCAGCCGGTGGCGCAAAACGTCCATCTCGACGTGTACGGAGCCGGGAATTGCCCCATTGGCAACCTCATCGGCGCCGCGCACATCCACCAGCGTCGCCCCTTCGGCCATCGCATTTTGCAGCTCGTGCCACTGAATAGTTTCCAGCAGACCATCCAACTGCGCTTCGGCGATGTAGCCGAGCATGTTGACGGGATCTTTCGCCGAGTTAAACGGGGGAGCGTATGCCAACTCCAAATCGGCCAGCTCCGTTACCCGCATACCGGCCTGCAGTGCGGTAGCCAGCATGTCAATGCGCTTATCGACATTGGCCGCGCCCACCACTTGGGCGCCCAAAATTTCCTCAGTCCCCGGATCAAAAAGTAGCTTAATACTCAATCCAGCTGCCCCGGGATAATAGCCCGCATGCGATGCGGGGTGCGTATGGATCGCGCGATAATCACGCCCCGCGGCGCGCAGGCGCTTTTCATTCCAGCCCACCGCCGCAATATCTAAATCGAACAGCTTCAAAATCGAGGCACCATAAACTGGGCGGTCCCCGTTCCCGCGTCGCGCGGAACTGCGATGGTCCATGATCACATCGGCCACGCGCCGCCCCTGCCGATTCGCCGGCCCCGCCAGCGGCAGCAGCAAGTTGTCGCCCGTTAAAAAGTCCGTCTTTTCTGCCGCATCACCCAGCGCGTAAATACGCGCATCACTGGTGCGGAAGTTCCCATCGACCGCTATGCCACCCGAGGCACCCAGATCCAAGCCGGCATCGGTGGCCAACTGGGTCTCGGGCTGTACTCCCACGGCGCTGACGATGAGATCGGCGGGGATCTCGGCGCCGTCCTTAAGCAAAACGGAGCGTGGTGAAATTTCGGTTACCTGCTGGCCTAAAACTAAGTCAACGCCTTTTTCCCGCATGTGGGCGTGCGCCGGGGCGATCATTTCCGGATCAAGCGGGGCCATGACCTGGTCTATCGCCTCGACAAGCGTCACATCGAGTCCGCGGAATTTTAAGTTTTCGGCGACCTCGAGGCCGATGAACCCACCGCCAATCACGACCGCAGTTTTCGCCGTCCCGGTGGCGGGATCCAGCGCCTCGCCGGTAGCGGCATCCAGCACGTCACCGACGGCCGCATCCAGCGCGTCGGTGTCTTCGATATTGCGCAGGGTGAGGGCGTGTTCAATTCCCGGAATGGGTGGGCGGATCGGGCGTGCGCCGGGGGAGAGGATGAGCGCGTCGTATGGCAATTCGAACTGGGTCTGTGTGGCTAGATTCGTGCCGCGCACCACCTGGGCTGCCGCGTCGATGCCGCGCACGTCATGGCGCACCCGCACGTCCAAATTGAAACGATCACGCAGGCTTTCCGGCGTTTGCAGGAGTAAGTCAGAGCGCTCTTCGATCACATCGCCCACGTAGTAGGGCAGGCCGCAGTTGGCGAATGAGACGTAGCCGGAGCGTTCCAGGACGGTTATTTCTGCCGATTCTGACAGGCGCCGCAGGCGCGTGGCTGCCGACATACCGCCGGCCACGCCCCCAATAATCACTATCTTCATCTGACAGACAATACCCCATGGGGTATAAAGGTTCGGTGGGAACATTCCCACAATTGCGAACTTTAAGGAGAACCAAATGTGTCGGGCCGTAACTTGTAAAAAATGCCAGAAAACCACGTGGGCCGGCTGCGGGGAGCACGTCGATCAGGTGATGCGCGACGTTCCGCGCACCCAGCAGTGCCAGTGCGATCGCCGTAGCACGCCGGCTGAGGGCAGCGGCGGGTTTTTCTCGCGCCTCTTTGGGCGCTAACCTCTTGGGCCTGGCAAACTAGACCGCACGAGAGCCGGGTAGCGAAGGGGCAGGGTGTGGAAGCGATAGAAACCGATCAGCAAGACCCTGCGCACGTTGCTTGGCAACAAACGCCCCTACCGACCCTAATTTTTACGATCGACGCGCCCGCAGAGTCTCACCCGGCCCTGACCGTTGCCCAGGCAAATCCCGCGGCTCAGAAGCTATTTGCCCCCACCGAACTTCCAGGCACAGAAATCGGCGAACTCTTCGCCCGCGACAATCCTCGCTCGGCGCTGCGCGAGGTGCGCGCGGCGATGCACGGCGGCCGGGAATACACCGCGGAACTGGCGTGGAATGACGGCGCCCAGGAACGCTGGCTCGCCATTACCTTTAGCGCGTCTTGTCAGCCGTCG
>JAJYRW010000087.1 GCA_021793895.1 Actinomycetes bacterium | reverse complement strand
GCTAATAATAGGGTGCCGGAGCTGGAATTCTCCGCTGCTGCACCGCACTAGTTAAAGGACACTTCCCCATGACCAAGGGCTCAAATACCGAATATTCCCGGTTGGCCAATGGCGGGGCGGCCCCCACGTTAGAGCAGGTGGCCGCCCATGCGGGCGTGTCCCGGGCGACAGCATCGCGGGCAATTAATGGCGGAACGCGCGTCAGCCCCCGGGCGCTGGAAGCGGTAAATGCCTCGGTGCGCGAACTGGGCTATGTTCCCAACCGGGCCGCCCGCAGCCTGGTGACAAAGCGGACAAATTCAATTGCCCTGGTGGTTCCTGAGCCTGATGACCGGCTCTTTTCTGACCCGTTCTTTGCTCACACCATTAAGGGTGTTTCCCAGGCTTTAGACGCAGCCGATCAGCAGCTCGTTTTGCTTTTAGCCCAGCGCGGCTCCAGTGGGGAGCGCGCTCTGCGGTACCTGCGTAATGGCTATGTCGATGGCGCATTTGTGGTCTCTCACCACCGGGACGATGACCTGGTCACCCAATTGGCAGATACCGGTTTGCCAACCGTTTTTGGTGGCCGGCCGTTTTCCGCCCATGATCGCGTGTCATATGTGGATGTGGACAACGTTGAAGGCGGGAGAATTTCAGCGCAACTATTGATCGATCGAGGGTGTCAAAACATCGCGACCGTAGCCGGCCCCCAAGATATGACGGCCGGTGTTGATCGCTTGAACGGGTGGCGCCAGACCCTGACCGATGCCGGAAGATCCACAAGCGCGGTCACTTATGGGGACTTCACAGTTGCCGCCGGGCGCGAAGCGGGTAAGGAGCTGCTGGCGGCCTATCCGGACGTAGACGGAATCGCGGTAGCTTCCGACCTGATGGCCATGGGTGTAATAGAGGTGCTAACTGCTGCGGGAAAGCGAATTCCCGAGGACGTAGCGGTAGTGGGCTATGACGATTTGGGCGTCGCCGCCAGCAGTAACCCTCCCATGACAACGCTGCGTAACCCCGTGGTCGACATTGCGCTGCGCGGCATCGACATGCTTTTGGAATACATTGCTGGCGGCGGGCAAGTGAGCCGGCAGCAGGTCATTTTGCCGATCCGCGCCACCCATCGCGACAGCGCCTAGGGCGGGCGCGCTCGCAGTACTTCATCGCGCTCGCAGTACTTCATGGCGGGGCCCGGGGCTCGCGCTGACCGGCTTGCACGCAACCAGATGCGAGTCACGGTTGGCTAGCCTACCCAGTAATGGCAACGATCCAGCATGACTTTACGCGCGGGAGTATCCTGCGACACCTAATTACATTTTCTGGCCCCATCATGGCGGCTAATCTCCTCCAAACCTCCTATCAGCTGGTGGACAGTTTTTGGATCGGAAACCTGCTGGGGGCACAAGCGCTGGGAGCGGTCGCAATTTCCAGCGTCATTGCCACCACAGTGCTGTCATTCGTGATCGGCATGAACAACGCCGCACTGGCCATCTTGTCGCAGCAGCGCGGGCGGCGCGATGATGCGGGCTTGCGCGCGTACTTGAACGCCTTCGTTGTCATCTTGTTCCTGATCGCAATCGCGCTGGGCGGTGCCGGATTTGCCACATCGCATTTCCTGCTGGAAATGCTGGGCACGCCCGCGGACATCATGGCCCCCGCCCAGGACTATTTGCAGGTCACATTCTTAGGCATGCTGTTCCTGTTCGGCTACAACTTCATTGCCACAGTGCTCCGTTCCCTAGGTGATAGCAAGACACCGCTGCGGTTCGTTTTCGTAGCGGTGTTGCTGAACGTGTTTTTAGATCCGCTCTTCATCTCCGGTTTTGAGCTCGAAATTCGGGGTGCGGCCTATGCCACCGTGTTATCGCAGGGAATCGCCTTCACTTACGGGTTGGTGCACGTGCTGAGCAAAAAGCTCGCGCCACTGCAGTTGCCCCAAATTCCTACCCTGCCCCAGACACGCAAGATTCTGCGGTTGGGAATCCCATCGGGCCTGCAAATGGCCGTTATATCTGGCGGTTCGGCCGCGGTCATGAGCGTGGTGGCTAACTTCGGCGCCGATGTAGTGGGCGGGTTTGGTGCCGCGCAGCGCTTAGATGCCTTGATAATGCTGCCCGCTCAGGCCCTGGGCATAGCGGTCTCCAGCATGGCGGGTCAAAATATTGGGCGCGGAAACTGGCAGCGCGTCTCCCAAGTTTCGCGCGTTGCCGTGCTGTACAACCTGGCAATCATGCTCCTATTTGCCCTGGGCATGATCGCCGTGGCTCGCCCCGCCGTTCAAATCTTTATTTCCGAGCCACCAGCCGTGGAGTTCGGTGTGAAATACATGCGCATGATCGCGCTGTGTTATCCGTTCCTGGGAATTAACTTTGTGCTAAACGGGATCGTGCGCGCTTCCGGAGCGATGTACCAGGTCTTAGCGCTGAATATTATTTCGTTTTGGGTCCTTCGCTATCCCCTCACCGCGTTGGCCACCTCCCAGTTAGATGAGACGGGCATAGCGGTCGGGATGGGCCTGAGTTTCATCCTCAGCAGCGCGGTTGCCTACAGCTACTTCCGATTCGGCAAATGGCGCGAACTGAAACTGTTTGAAACACCTGTCAAAAAACAATAAGCAGCCGGTTAATTGGGCAAGATAGCCAGGGAAAATAATTGGGCGAGATAATCCGGGCAAAGTAAAAAGCCCCGCACAGCAGGCACCGAATCAGCGCCAACCATGCGGGGCTTTCACCGCTTAAATTACTTCCAAGCTACTTACTGGAGTTCCCCTTGGACGGCTTGGGGGCCGTGGTCTTGGAGGTACTTGCGCTCTTAGAAGCGCTCGAGGTTCCAGCTGTTTTCTTCGCCGACCCGGCAGCCTTCTTCGCAGTATCCGTGGTCTTCTGCGCGGCAGAATCCGTCTTCTTGGCGGTCTTTTTCGCTGCCGAGGCGGTTTTGTCAGCGGCCATATCGGCGCTTTCTTCCACGCCCTTTTCAGCCTTGTCAATACCCGCCTTGGCGGACGCGGCTGCGGAAGAGGCGTCGTCCTTAATTTCAGCGGCGGCAGATTCGGCACTCGATTCGACTTTCGCGGCCGTCTCCCGCGCCTTTTCGGAGACCTTTTCCGCCACATCCTGTACCGCTCCCTGCGCGGCGTCGGCGCCCTCGTCAACCATCCCTTGGCCGTTTTCCATGCGCGTGCGCACGGCTTCGCTGCCCGACTTTACCGCCTCGCCGGCCTTATCGGCGGCCTTAGCAAGGGCCTCTTTGGCCTCCGGAACGCGCTCGGCAACTGCATCCGCACCCTTGCGCGCGGCGGAGGCGGCCCGTGCGGCCACGTCACTGGCGGCATCCCGCACTCGGTGGGTGACCGGCGGGTAGGGTTCATACTCCTCGGCCCACGGGTCTTCCTGGGGTTGACGGCGACTCCACGCCACGTATGCACCCGCGGCAGCGGCACCAACTAGACCAATAATTAGCCACTTCTTACCCGAGCGCTTTGGTTTGGCCTTCGCGTCGCCCTTGAGCACCTTCGCCGCGCCCTTTGTGCGCTTGCGCGCTTCCTCCTGGGCGTCTTGGGCGGTGGCCGCGGCAGCCGAGACTGCAGCAACGACCTTCGGAATCAAATCATCCACGATTTTGTCGCGCGCATCATCGATTTTCGGGCCGACAACATCGGCGGCGTGTTCGACGCGAGGTGCAGCGGCAGTCACACCTTTCCGCCAGGCCTTTTTCGCCCGGGGCACCGCCCAATCTTTCGCCTGATCAATCTTCGGTCCGGCCCACTCCATGGCGCTATCCACTCGGGGTCCGGCCCACTCCACCGCTTGGTCTACCTTCGGGCCCGCCCAGTCTTTGGCCTGTTCCGCGATCTCAACCGTGCGGCTTGAGTGGTGCTTCATTTCCGCTCCCTCATTCGTCGTTTGGCCTTACATCTATTGCTTCGGACTCTATGTTGCCATGCCGGGGCCGAGTCCGCCCATGTTTGGGGTAAAACTCGTGCGAGAATTGAAACTATGTTTGCAACCTTGCACACCTCAAAAGGCGATATTCGAATCGAGCTCTACCCCAATCAGGCTCCTAAAACAGTGCGGAACTTTACGGGTTTGGCTCAAGGAACTCAGGAATGGACGGATGAGGCAACCGGCGAGAAAAAGACGGAACCTTTTTACGACGGTCTGACCTTCCACCGCGTCATTAGCGGTTTCATGCTGCAGGCTGGCTGCCCCCAAGGAACGGGAACCGGCGGGCCCGGCTACATGTTTGACGATGAAATTCACCCGGAATTGAATTTCAACGAGCCCTATGTGCTGGCCATGGCGAACGCGGGTATTCGCATGGGCCGGGGCACTAACGGCTCCCAGTTTTTTATCACCGTGGCGCCCACGCCTTGGCTGCTGGGTAAGCACACGATTTTTGGAGCGGTTGCCGATCAGGAATCGCGAGATGTTGTTGACGCAATTGGGCAGGTTGAAACCGATGGCCGCGACCGCCCCGTCGAACCGGTCTTTATTGAGCGCGTAACCATCGAAGAATAGTTTCAAAAATGTCGTATAGCCCCAGCGCCGGCGGTAGCCAGCCGCCGGTTTGTCCCCGTCATCCCGACACGGTTTCGTACGTCCGCTGCCAGCGCTGCGGACGGCCAACATGTGTCAAATGCCAGGTCCCAGCCTCGGTGGGAGTCCAGTGCGTTGATTGCGTGCGCCAACAACGCCAGTCCATGCCGGATCGCCGCACGGCGCTGGGGGCGAAAGTCCGCAGCGGGGCGCCCATAGTCACCTACGTGCTGATGGGCATCTCGCTTGTTTTTTACGTCCTGCAAATGGTGCTCGGCAGCTCGTTTACCACCAGCATGTGGTTTGTGCCTTTAGTCGCGGGCAAGGAGCCATATCGGTTCATCACCTCGGCGTTTGTGCATTCCCCGGGCAATATTTTGCACCTGGCCTTCAATATGTACGCCCTGTGGATAGTCGGCCCGTTCTTAGAACAGATGCTGGGGCGGGCCCGCTACTTAGCGCTGTACGTGCTTTCGGCACTTGGGGGATCCACAGCCGTACTTTTGCTGGCCAATACCCCTGAGGCGCTCGTTACTCCCGTTGTTGGGGCCTCGGGCGCAATCTTCGGACTCTTTGCAGCGGTTTTGCTCGTGCTGCGCCGCGTGGGCCGCCGGGCGACGCAGATTTTTATTGTGATCGCTCTAAACGTCGTAATCGGCTTTGTGGTGCCGGGAATCTCCTGGCAGGGGCACATGGGTGGCCTGATTATTGGGGGGCTTTTGGGAGCGCTTTTCGCCTGGTCTCCACGCGAACGCTGGCGTGGCTACGCATTATTAGGGACGGCGTCCACTCTCGTTTTGCTAGTGGCTGCTGCGGTGTGGCAACTGACTCGCTACGGCCTGTTGTGATGGCTATTTGAGTATCCCCAGGGTTATTCACGCCTGTGGAATTACATGCTTGTAACTTTGTCCACAGGGTTATCCACCTCTGGGGATAACTTTCGCTACGGGGTGGAAAACCTGTGGATAACTTTTCTCCGTTACTGCCAGCGGGTGGTCATTCCAAATCCGGCGATGAGCAAACCGAAGCCGACGGCTAAGTTCCACTGCCCCAGCGCGCCAATTGGCCAGCGGGTCTCCGTGATGTAAGTAACCACTACCCATGCCACTCCCAGGCCCATGAGCGCGAGCATGGTCACGACGTACCATTGCGGGCTCTTTTTGGGCTTATTGTCAGTAGAGACCGGGGGAACGTAGCTTGCTTTTTTCCGCTTCCGAGACTTAGGCACTACCTACTCCTTGACTGATACGTAAATGTGGAAGTTATTTTTCACCCGCGCGCCCAGTTTGGCCCCTTCGGTCAAATGGTCGACACAGGGCATAGCCTAGTAGTTGTGACAGATCCAACGCCGGGGGACGCCGAGCAATCCGCGCAATCGAGCGCGCGATCGGTCCCGCCTTCTGAGCAGGCAGCTGAATTAGCCGAAACGAGCCTGTTCAATCCTGTTCCCGGCCCCGCGCCCCGACCCGAGCAGTCCCGGTCGCAAACCGTTCGCGGATCAATTGCGGTCGGGCTGGTGCTTCTCCTAGCGGGCGTGTTGTTTGTGACAAATATCCGCTCTCAGGAGGGGGACGGCGCCCGCGGACCATCTAACCTGGCAGAGCTGATCATTGCCGAATCAGAACGCGTGGCTCAGCGGCAAGAAAGCGTGGAAGACCTGCGCGCGGTCGTGGATGAGTTAACGCAGAGGCAGCCCGATTTGGGTCCGGACCCAAATCG
>JAJYRW010000086.1 GCA_021793895.1 Actinomycetes bacterium | reverse complement strand
AATGCGCTGTCGGCGCGCCTTGATGTCGAGGTCGACCGCGAGGGCAAAACGCACCGGATGACCTTCCGCCAGGGTGAACCGGGAGTCTTTGATGATTCCAAGGGAATTTCACCCGATTCGCCGTTCAAGCCGTTCGTTAAAGGCTCGCACCTAGAAGTGGTTGGCAAGGTCGCTAAGAAGCGCACCGGAACGCGGGTGCGGTACTGGGCTGATCCGCAGATTTTCCTAAAAACCGCAACCTTTTCGGTTGATGAACTGGTAGACCGGGCCCGGCAAACCGCATTCCTGGTCCCGGACTTAAAAATTGTTATCCGGGACGAGCGCGCTCTTCCCGATACCCCGGGCGCCGATGGCCCGCACGAGCAAGTATTCGCCCACGAGGGCGGAATCACCGACTTTGTGGAGTATCTGGCCTCCGATCCCGCAGCCACCGACCTGTGGCGCTTTGAGGGCACGGGAAACTTCACCGAGACCGTCCCGGTGCTCGACGACAACGGCCATATGACCTCCACTGAGGTCGAACGCGAATGCACGGTGGATGTGGCGCTGCGCTGGGGGGTGGGCTATGACACCACCGTGCGCAGTTTCGTAAACATTGTCGCCACGCCCAAGGGTGGCACCCACCTAGCCGGATTTGAGCACGGATTGCTACGCACCTTGCGCAAGGCGGTAGAGGCCCGCGCCAAACACCGCCGCGCCCTAGGGTCGGAGCGAATTGAAAAGGATGACGCCCTGGCGGGCCTAACCGCCGTGGTGACGGTCCGCTTGGCGGAGCCGCAGTTTGAGGGCCAGACAAAAGAGGTCCTGGGCACGGCCGCTGTGCGCGGCATTGTTGCCCGCGTAATCGAAAAAGAACTTACCGCGCAGCTAAATGCCACCAGCCGCGATGCCAAGCTTCAAGCTGATCGCCTCTTGGAAAAGGTCGTCGCTGAAACACAGGCTCGGGTCACTGCCCGGAAGCAAAAGGAAATCTCGCGTCGTAAAAACGCGCTCGAGACGTCCACTTTGCCGGCCAAACTCGCTGACTGCCGCAGCGATGATGTGGAGCGCAGCGAACTGTTCATTGTTGAGGGCGATAGCGCGCTGGGAACGGCCAAGTTGGCGCGCTCCAGTGACTACCAGGCGCTCCTGCCAATCCGCGGCAAGATATTAAACGTTCAAAAGTCTTCGATCGCTGAGATGTTGAAGAACGTGGAGTGTGCCGCGATCATTCAGGTCATCGGCGCGGGTTCGGGGCGCACTTTTGATCTAGATGCGGTGCGCTACGGCAAGGTCGTAATTATGACTGACGCCGACGTGGACGGCGCCCACATTCGCACGCTTTTGCTCACACTCTTCTTCCGCTATATGCGCCCGCTAGTCGAGGCGGGTCGCGTTTACGCCGCCGTTCCACCCCTGCATCGCGTCGATGTTGTCGCAGCTGGCCGCAAACCGGCCGAGACCATCTACACCTACACCGATGCGGAACTTGAGGCTGTTTTAAAAGATCTGGAGCGCAAGAAGCGGCGCCATAAAGAACCGATCCAGCGCTATAAAGGTCTGGGTGAGATGGACGCGGACCAGCTCGCGGAGACGACGATGGATCCCGCCCATCGGACGCTGCGGCGGGTGCGTTTGGACGACGCCGCGCGGGCTGAGGAGGTTTTCGAACTTCTCATGGGGACTCAGGTCGCGCCCCGCAAGGACTTCATCATTTCCGGCGCCCAGGATCTCGATCAAGACCGAATCGACGCATAACCTAGCTGGCCTGTTGGCCTGCAGATAACCTAGCTGGCCTGTTGGCCTGCAGCACTGCCCTTTGGGATCACGAAGTCAGTTAAGTAACTGGTGCCGCACTAAGCCCATTGCAATGCTCAGCCGCTGGCAGCGCGTGAGCCGATCGCCGGGCCTAACCGATGGCGGTCACCGGACTATCCAGGGCAGTACCCGAGCCGTCGCGACGCTCATCGATCTTGGGTAGAGCAACGGCCGAGCCTGTTGCGTCCACGGCAAAGGCTGGTTGGCTCCCAGCCCACGCAGCGATCAAAACATCTTGACCCTGGAGGAATCGCTGGACCCGCATTCCCTGAGTTGCTCGGCCCTTGGGCGGATAGAGCTCAAGTGGCGTGACCTTGGCGGCGCCGACTTCCGTGCCGGGAAGAGCTGTTGAACTGCCCGCAATCGTGGCGGTGACAGCCTGGGGCAGATCTTGGGAGCTGACCACTCCGAAGTAAATAACGTGGGCATCATCGGCTACGCGGATTCCGGCCATGCCCGCGGCCATGCGCCCCTGGGGGCGCACCAGACCGGCCTCGTAGCGCAGCAGCCGGGCGTCAGATGTGATGAAGACAACCTGGTCGTCATCGGTCGCCACCGAAACGCCCACAACTTCATCGCCGTCTTTGAGAGTGATGACTTCCCACTCATCGCGGTTGGGATATTCGTTGGTTACGCGTTTCACGACACCATTTCGAGTTCCCAAAGTCAGGGGGGCGGCGTCATCGGCCAAACTTGCTAATCCAACAATGCGCTCCCCACTTTGCAGGGAAACCAGGTCGGCAACGGGATAGCCACCAGCCAAGCTGGTGGTCCCGTGCCCCGGAGGCAGCGTGGGCAAATCCACTACTTGCAGTCGCTTCAAAATCCCGCGCGAAGTAATCACGCCAATTTCGGAGCGGGCCGTCGTATCGATGACATTGCGCAGCGCATCATGGCTGCGTCGGTCCTCGCTGCGCTCCAAGGGGTCTTGCGAGGAGGTGCGCGCAATAAGACCGGTGGCTGACAGAACCACTTTGCACGGTGAATCAGCGATTTCCAGCGACATGTTAGCCGCCGCCCGCGCCGAGATAGTCTCACCCGAATCTTCCAACAAAATGGTCCGACGCGGCGTTGCATGTTCAGCAGCCACCTGAGCCAGTTCATCGGAAACAACTGCACGAAGGCGAGAGTCGTCATCCAAAATGGAACGCAGTTTGGTGATCTGCTCAGTCAGTTCGGTCTTTTCGCGCTCCAGATCCAGGCGCGAGAATTTGGTCAGGCGGCGCAGGCGCAGTTCGAGAATGTATTCCGCCTGGGCCTCGGATAGATCAAATACCTGCGTTAAGCGCGTGCGGGCGGCATCGGCGTCCTCGGAGGTGCGGATTACCTCGATGACCTCGTCGATATCGACAATGGCAATGAGCAGGCCCTCAACCAGGTGCAGCCGCTCGAGGCGACGGGCGAGGCGGAACTCGCTGCGGCGGCGCACAACCGAAAGTCGGTGATCCACATAGACTTGCAGCATTTCCAGCAGGCCCAGGGTGCGGGGCTGGCCATCGACGAGCGCGACGGAGTTGATCCCGAAGGAATCTTCCATCGGCGTGAGGCGGAACAGCGCGGTACGCACCGCTTCGGGGTCAAACCCGCTCTTGAGCTCAATGACCAACCGCAGGCCATGAGCGCGGTCGGTGAGGTCATTTACGGCAGCGATACCGGTTAGGCGCTTGGAGGTTACGGCCGCTTTGATGCGCTCAATTACGCGCTCGGGGCCAATCCCGAGGGGGAGTTCGGTTACCACAATGCCCTTGCGGCGTTTGGTGATGTTTTCGATTGACGTGGTCGCTTGGGTTCGGAACGTGCCGCGGCCGGTGCGGTAGGCATCGCGCACCCCTTCTAGGCCAACAATGCGTCCCCCGGTGGGCAAGTCCGGACCGGGGACAAAACGCATTACATCTTCCAGCGATGCATCGGGGTTTTCAATGAGGTGGCGCGCGGCGGCAATGACTTCACCCAGATTGTGCGGGGCCATATTGGTGGCCATTCCCACCGCGATTCCGGAGGCGCCATTTACTAACAGGTTCGGGAATGCCGCTGGTAGTACCGAGGGCTGGAGGAGCTGATTGTCATAGTTGGGCACCAGGTCAACGACATCTTCATCGAGGTCGGCCGTGAGCAACAGCGCAGCGGGTGCCAACCGCGCCTCGGTGTAGCGCGAGGCCGCCGGGCCATCATCAAGGGAGCCAAAGTTGCCGTGGCCATCCACCAGGGGAACGCGCAGAGAAAATGGCTGCGCTAGGCGCACCAGCGTGTCGTAGATGGCCGTGTCACCATGCGGGTGCAGACGGCCCATTACTTCGCCGACCACGCGCGCGGATTTGACGTGGCCCTTTTCGGGGCGCAAACCCATGCGATCCATTTGATACAAAATGCGTCGCTGCACCGGCTTTAGCCCATCGCGCGCATCGGGCAGTGCCCGGGAGTAAATAACCGAGTAGGCGTACTCGAGAAACGAGCCCTCCATTTCGGAGGTCACGTCAATATCGACGATGCGCTCTTCGTCGGGGGAAACTTCCTGTTTTTTGTCTGCTGTACCACTTGCCACGTGAAGCACCTTATCGGTCTGCCGGCCGGCGACTACGCAGGTGACCGCCAGGCGCCAACGCAGCGCTCGTTTGGGCACTAACCTAAGGGTATGGCGCGCAGGAGATCCAATTCGCAAGGCCCAGAGCCTTCTCAGGTGCAATATCCCGCCCACTGGGAGGCCGACGTCGCGCTGCGTGATGGCACTACCGCGCACCTGCGGCCCATCACGCCCCAAGACGCTACGGCGCTGCAGCGTTTCCACAGCCTCCAAAGCCCGCAGTCGGTTTACTTCCGGTTTTTCGTGCAGATGGCCGAACTATCGCCCCGAGAGCTTGAGTACTTTACCCACGTTGACTATGTCAATCGGGTGGCGATCATTGTGATCCGGCGCGAGGAGATCATCGGGGTGGGCCGCTTCGATCGCCTCGATGACGGGCGCACAGCCGAGGTGGCATTCAATGTTTCAGATGCCCATCACGGCCAGGGCATTGGTTCCGTCCTACTAGATCACTTAGCTGCGGCCGCGCGCGAGCGCCAAATTACCCGCTTTGTGGCCGACGTGCTACCGGGGAACTCCGCGATGATTTCCGTCTTCGCCGAGGCGGGTTATGACGTGCAAAAGCGCTATGACGATGGCGTAATTGCTGTCTCGTTCAATATCGACCCCACTGACAGGTCGGTAGCGGTAATGGCGGACCGGGAACATCGGGCCGAGGCCCGCAGTTTGCAGGGATTATTGGGAGCCCGCTCGGTCATGGTGGTCGGTGCCGGGCGAGATGACTCTTCAATGGGTCACCGGGTGCTGCGCAACATCGTCACCAGCGGATTTACCGGAGTTATTCACGCGGTCAACCCGCAGGCTTTTGAGGTCCAGGGCGTAATGTCCTACGCGCGCGTGGAAGAGGTCCCCGGTCCGGTGGACCTAGCCGTAATTGCCGTGCCCGCCGCAATCGTTCCCGACATTGTTGACCGGTGTGGCGCCCAGGGCGTGCGGGCAGTGGTAATCATCTCCGCCGGATTTGCGGAAACCGGGCCCGCTGGGCTCACCCGCCAGCGCGAAGTAGTGCGCACCGCCCGCGAGTACGGCATGCGCCTGGTCGGCCCGAACTCCTTCGGTCTTTTAACCACGGCCGACGATCAGCGGCTCAACGCATCGCTTGCGCCCTACCTGCCCGTGCGCGGTGGGCTGGGACTGTTTTGTCAATCCGGAGCAATGGCCGTCTCGCTGCTGGCCTCCGTCGATCGACGCGGGATTGGAATCTCAAGCTTTTTGTCAGCCGGCAATCGCGCGGACGTTTCTGGTAACGACATGATGCAGTTTTTGGATGAGGACGACGCCACTTCCGTTGTGGCGTTATATCTAGAATCCATCGGTAACCCGCGCAAGTTCTCGCGCATTGCCAGGCGGCTATCTCGCCGGAAACCGGTCATCGTGGTCAAATCCGGGTTAGCGGGTTACGTGGTGCCTCCGGGCCATGCGGTGCGCGCCACCCGCAGCCCCCGCGAGACGCTTCACGAAATGTTCCGCCAAGCCGGGGTAATTCGCGCCGATAACATCCACCAACTCCTTGACTTCTCGCAAGTACTAATGCATCAGCCCCTGCCAGCGGGTAATCGCATGGCGGTGGTATCTAATTCCGATTCGCTATCAGCAGTCATTACCGACGCGGCAGCGGCCTGGGGCCTGTCAGTGGCCCGCCCGGCGATCTCGCTGCACGCCCAAGCTAGCGCCGCCGAGTTCGCCGCCGCTTTAAAAGACGTGTTCGACGACCCGCGCGTCGACGTGGTCGTTGCATCATTCGTGCCCCCGGTGGGAGTTCTTGATACCGAAGTGGCTCGAAACCTCGCCCAAGCAGCCGCCCGCGCCGGGAAGACCACGGTTGCCTCCTTCCTCGGTATGCGGGGAGTGGCTGAGGTGCTGACAGCCACCGATGAGGCGGGCGTGGCCCGAACCGTGCCGAGA
>JAJYRW010000085.1 GCA_021793895.1 Actinomycetes bacterium | reverse complement strand
ATATCGAGACGATTTAGCGATTTTGGATCCTAATACCCCCATTTCTTAAGGGCGAGTATCCTAGGCGCTATGACCACCGAAGCAGCCGTCGATGTCGACGTTCAAGAGCAAGTAGCAACGATTTGCCGCAACTCGCGGGCCGCAGCGCGCGTGCTCGCCACCGCCACGCGCGCAACAAAAGACGCCGCCCTGCAGGCGATGGCCGACGCGCTGGAGGCAGCTACCGCCCAGATCGTGGCGGCAAACGCCGAGGACCTGCGGCGCGGAGAAGAAAACGGGCTGGTAGCCGGCCTACTCGATCGCCTGCGCCTCGACGAGGGGCGCATTAAAGGGATTGCGGATGCGCTGCGCGAACTAGCCGCGCTGCCCGATCCCGTGGGAGAGGTCGTGCGCGGCTCCACGCTGCCAAACGGGCTGCGCCTGCGGCAGGTGCGCGTCCCCATGGGCGTGGTCGGCATGATCTATGAGGCACGCCCGAACGTGACGGTGGATGCGGCCGGATTAGCCCTGAAGTCAGGCAATGCGGTGATCTTGCGCGGTGGCTCTGCTGCGGAGGACTCCAACCGCGCCATTATTTCGGTACTGCGCGGCGCCCTGGAAGCCCAGGGATTGCCGGCGGATCTGGTGCAAACCGTAGATGAGTTTGGCCGGCTGGGGGCGGTGGCGCTCATGCGGGCGTTCGGTCTAGTGGACGTGCTCGTGCCCCGCGGGGGAGCAGGGCTGATCTCGACGGTCGTGCGCGAATCGGTGGTTCCCGTGATTGAAACCGGGGTGGGCAACTGCCACGTATACGTTGACGCGTCGGCGGATGTGGAAAAATCCTTGCCCGCAATTGTGAATTCCAAGGTCCACCGTCCCTCGGTGTGTAATGCTGCGGAAACAATCTTGGTGCACGCCGATGCGGCTGACCGGTTTGTGCCCGCCATCGTCAGTGCCCTAGCAGCGGTGGATACGCGCATCCACGCCGATGCGAAGGTCGCAGAACTGGCCCCCAAGACGGCCGATCTGGTTGCGGCTACCGACGAGGACTGGGGCACAGAGTATCTGGACAACGACGTGGCGATGGCCGTGGTGTCAGACTTCGATGCGGCGCTAGAACATATTCGTACCTGGTCATCGGGCCACACGGATGCAATTTTTACCTCGGACGTTACCGCTAGCGAGAGGTTCATGGCCGAGGTGGATTCGGCCGCCGTAATGGTCAACGCCTCCACCCGTTTCACCGATGGCGGCGAATTTGGACTCGGCGCCGAAATTGGGATTTCAACGCAAAAGCTCCATGCGCGTGGACCCATGGGGCTTGCTGAGTTAACGACCACGAAATGGCTGGTGGTGGGCGATAACCACGTGCGGGCGTAAGCCGATATTTAGCCGAGCGTGAAGTTAGCTCTCTTATTACGCTGAAGCGGGGTGGAGGACTAACGAGAACGCGTTGAACATGCAAGACTAGGGACATTACGGCGCTGAAGTGCCTAAACCGTGCAAAACCACAAATTTGTGAGGTATATACATGCTGTCCGTTTTTGCCGAAGCTGCTGAAGGCTCCTCTTTGGCAGTGCCGCCAATCGTTTTTGGTCTGGTGGTTCTTGGAATATCCATCTTCGGTCTGATGGTTACATTGGCTTTTAAGAACGTGGGAACGCGCCACAAGTAATCAAACGATCTGATTTTTTGAGACGAACAAGTGACTGGCGCGCAGCCAAAACGGGTGGGCGTGATGGGCGGAACCTTCGATCCCATCCACCACGGCCACTTGGTGGCGGCAAGTGAAGTTGCAAACCGGTTTGATCTTGATGAAGTAATTTTCGTACCCACCGGAAAGCCGCAGGGCAAACACGAAGATCTCAGTACCGCTGAACACCGCTATTTAATGTGTGTGGTGGCAACGGCATCGAACCCGAGATTCACGGTTTCTCGCGTCGATATTGATCGCCCTGGCGTAACCTATACGGTGGATACGCTCAGAGATCTGCAAGCTCAACGGCCCGAAAGTCAGCTGTTTTTTATCACCGGTGCCGATGCGCTAGCGCAGATTTTGACATGGAAAAACGCGGATGAATTGTGGCCATTGGCCCATTTTGTGGGGGTCACGCGACCAGGTCACGAGTTGTCCGATCAAGGCTTACCAAATAACGGTGTCTCGCTGGTGGAAATCCCAGCCATGGCGATCTCTTCCACCGACTGCCGTAAGCGGGTAAAAGCCGGTCGACCCGTGTGGTACCTAGTGCCAGACGGTGTTGTCCAGCACATTGCGAAGCACAACTTGTATCGGGGAAGTGATGAGTGAGAGCCCTGAGCGTCCTAGATTGACGCGACGTCAGCTCCGCGAGATGGAACAGGCGCGTCAAGCGGCGCAGGAACCGACTCCGCCGGCTGATCAGGCATCTTCTGCCGCGCAGGTCAGCGGCGACTCGACGCTGCCCCCGCCTCCGACGCGTCCGACCATGACGCGGCGCCAATTACGCGAAGCCGCCCAGCGCGAAGCCGCCCAGCGCGAAGCGGCCCAGCGCGAGGCCCAGGCCCGCGCTGCACAGGAGCGCGCTACGGCCGAACAGCAAGCCGCCGAACGTGAGACGGCGCAGCGTCAAGCTGCTGAGGCGCAGCGCCGGGCCGCGGAACGCAAGGCCGCGCAGGCGCGACGCGAACAAGAACTTGCAGCGCAGCAGCGAGCAGCGCAGGAACAGCGGGCAGCCTATGAGCAGCGTGAGGCCCAGGCCCGTGTCGCCCAGGAGCGTGCCGCCGCCGATCAACGTGCAGCTGCCGATCAACGCGCAGCTGCGCAACAGCCCGCGCCCGCAGATCAGGGTGGGCCGGACCGACAGTCGATTTTCCCCGCGGCAGAACAGTCTCGTCCGGGCTTTTATCCCGCCCCGCAAAACTGGCATGCCACTTCAGAGGACCTGGAAGAAGACTTCACCCGGGAGCAGCAATCGGCGCCACCGCAACAAGGGCCACCGGCTCAGCCACAACCCGAGCAGCCCCAAACCCAGCGCCCGCAGCCCCAGCAGCCCCAAGCCCAGCGCCCGCAGCCCCAAGCCCATGATCATCCCCATGTGCGGCCACCGGCTGGTGTCCAGGCGATCCGCACGGTCGAAGAGACCGGTGAGCTCTCACCGATTTTGCAAACGGCTCCGGGTGAAAGTGTGTGGCCATCTATTCCGGGTGCCACCGCTGAGTCCCCCGAAGCTGCAAGTGCGGACTCCTCGTCTCAAGCCACAAGTGCCGAGCCGACCTCCGAGGCCGCAAGCAACGAGCCGGAAACGATCACGCCGGCAAGTCCCGCCGTTCCGTTTCGCGCCCCCGCCTGGGGAGCGCGCACGTTGGCAGCCACCCAAGAAGCCGGTGCAACCGAACAGGCTGCAAAACCTCCGCACGCCGGAGAAACTGCGGCGGCCGCAGAAGATTTCACCCCCTCGGTGCCCCCACGCGGCACCGAATCGGGTGGCATTTCCGGTATGAGCACCGCGCCCACTCGCTGGCCGGGCAGTAGCGCATCGCGCGGCCCGACGGTGGGGCCCCCATCTGGCTCGGTCTTTCCCGGCGCGCAGGCGCGACCGCCCCAACCCACAACCCCCGCCGCTGAGGTTCACGATGATGAGGACGAAGAAGAATACGAGCCGATGTTCACCTGGCTCCGCCTTCTAGTTTTGATGATCATCGCGTTTGTGCTTGGCGCGCTCGTTTGGCTCATCATTGACCAAACTGATGCCGGCGCGGCTGCAGCCTCAGTTATTACTATTACTGGTTTAAAAATTCCCTTAGGAGATTAGTGCCCGCAACTGAAAAAGCCATTGAACTGGCTCGCGCCGCTGCAGCGGCCGCAGCTGAGGTTAATGCGGAAGAAATTATTGCTATCGATGTGGCAGACCGGCTGGCTTTGACCGACGTTTTCTTGGTCGCCTCGGCCGCAACCGAGCGCCAGGTGCGCGGCGTAGTTGATCGCATTGAAGCCAATCTGCGCCGCGATTATGAAATTTCTGCGCTCCGCCGCGAAGGCTATGAGGATCTACGCTGGGTCCTGCTCGATTTTGGCGACATTGTCGTGCACGTCCAACACGCCGAAGACCGACTGTTTTACGACTTGGAACGGCTGTGGAAAGATTGCGATTTCATCGACCTTCCCGACCTTGAGGTGAGTAAGTGAGCGCGGACCGCGTCATCCTGTGGCGTCATGGGCGCACTCAGTACAACCTTGAAGGTCGCTTTCAAGGCCAAATCGACATCCCGCTCGATGAAGTCGGCTATAAGCAGGCCGAAAACGCGGCCACCCATCTGGCCATGTTGGAACCTACAGCCATCATTAGCTCTGATCTTTCCCGCGCCTCCCAAACCGCGCAGGCGCTCGCCGAGCGCGTCGGTTTGAACATCGAACTGGATGAGCGGCTGCGCGAGATCGACGCCGGGGCGTGGGAAGGGCTAACCCGTCCGGAGATTTTGGCGGGATGGCCCGAAGACTACGCCGCCTGGCGGCGCGGAGACTTTATCCGCATCGGCGGTGGCGAAACGCGCCCCGAGTTGGCCCAGCGCGTGGCAGCTGCAGTGCTGGAGCATGCCGAGCAAACCACGGGGACGGTGGTCATTGTGGGGCACGGCGCCGCCTTGCGCGGCGCGACGTTGAAACTCCTGGGACTTCCGCTGGAACAGTGGGGCGCGTTTGTCGGTTTAAGCAACGCCCACTGGTCCATCCTGGACCCCGGAGAATCAGGCAGCCTGCGGCTAAAGCGCTACAACCAGGGCCCGCCCGGCGCCAAGGCCGGAGTAGCCGGATAACGGACTTTTTCTCGACTATGCAGCAAGAACAAACGCCACCGCGGGCCTCCTTTAATCTTCGACGCTGGGCGATCATTTCTGCTATTGCCATCGTCGCTTTTACCGCCGGCGTCCTAGTAACACTTTCCGTATCGGATGGCGGCCGGTCCACTAATCCCGGCGCCGCGACCGGCGAAGCTGCCCCAGAAGACTCAGCGCCGAGCCCGGCAGATAATGATAATAATGCTGCGCCGCTGCCGGAAACCACGCCTCCCACACCGCAAGAGCCAGCAACCGAATCTTTCTCTCCGCCGCCCGAGCCGGACCCCAAGGACGTTCCCGCGCAGGAAGATCTAACCGAAGCCCAAACCGCGGCCCTGCGCTCAGCGAAATCCACTTTCGGTGCGGTGCCAATCGGCCGCGCCCATCTAATTGAGCTGACACAAGCGGCCGGTCACGATATCGACGACGTTGTAATCGCCATTGCCGTCTTAGATATCGATTGGGATCGTAGCGCGCAAGAAGCCGCCCACAGCGTTTTGGAGCACACGCCCTCATCGGAATCGGGTCTCATTGAGCACCTAGAGCGCATCGGATTCACCACGGAGCAAGCCGAACAGGCTGTGGAATCTTTGAACGCCGACTGGGAAGAACAAGCCCGCATTCTTGCGAAGGAATTTCACGACACGTTCCGATTCTCGCGGGATCGACTCATCACCCAGTTACGCCATGAGGGATTTACTTCA
The DNA here is from genome assembly GCA_021793895.1 of Actinomycetes bacterium. The sequence goes on along the minus strand of JAJYRW010000085.1, from coordinate 847 downwards.
CCGCAAGCCGAGCAGGCAGCCGAGGATCTGGGGCTCTAAAAGCGCCGGCCGGGAGTACCGTGGGCAAATGAGCAAAGAACTCCACGTTCAGGCGGCGTTCGTACGCGAGCTGGGGGCGCCGTCCAAAATTGAAGTCGGGGAGCTGAATATTGCCGGCCCGGGCGGGAATGAAATCGTGGTGGGCGTGGCGGAGACTTGCGTCAATCCGGTCGATACTTTTGTGCGTTCCGGGCGCTTTCCCACTCCGGTGCCGCTGCCGCTGGTGCTGGGGCGCGACCTGGTCGGTGCGGTGGAGTGGGCACCGAAATTTTCCCGTTTTTCGATGGGGGATCGGGTGTGGGCGTGCACGCTGGGGCACGGCGGACGCCAGGGAAGTTTCGCCCCCCGTGCCGTCGTACCTGAAGATCGGCTCTACCCAATTTTGGACGGCGTCCCTGAGGAAAATGCGGTCGCGATCGCCCATCCCGGAACTACTGCGGCCCTAGCGTGGTTTGCACACGCAGGCTTGCGCGCCGGACAGACGGTGTTTGTGGGTGGGGCCGCTGGGAATGTGGGCGCTGCCGCGGTAGCCATGGCGCGCTGGGTCGGGGCGCGGGTGATTGCTTCGGCCGGCGCGAAGGATTTGCAAACTGTGCGTGAGGCGGGCGCTGACGTGGCGGTGGATTACCGCGCGACTGATTTAGCGCGCAAAGTTTTGGCTGCGGCGCCGCAGGGCGTCGATGTGGTGTGGGATACCTCCGGTCTTATGGACTACGCTGCCACGGCGCAAATGGTGACAGTGGGCGGCAAAGTGCTCGTAACCGCGGCGGGGGCGGGGCCGGCTCCGGTGCCGTGGGGACAGTTGAGA
>JAJYRW010000084.1 GCA_021793895.1 Actinomycetes bacterium | reverse complement strand
CTTCGTGACAACAACCTTGCGGGCCTTACCCAGCAGCGAGATGTCAGCGTTTTCGAGCTTGAGACCAACGTCTTCAGAGATAACCTGGCCACCGGTGAGGATCGCAATGTCCTGCAGCATGGCCTTGCGGCGGTCACCAAATCCGGGGGCCTTAACGGCAACGGACTTAAACGTGCCCCGGATCTTGTTCACAACCAGAGTTGCCAGGGCTTCGCCCTCGACGTCCTCCGAAATGATGAACAACGGGCTGGAGGACTGCATGACCTTCTCAAGGAGGGGCACGAGGTCCTTCACGTTGGAGATCTTGCCCTCAACCAGCAGGACATAGGCGTCTTCCAGGACGGCTTCCTGGCGCTCTGCGTCAGTGACGAAGTACGCCGAGAGGTAGCCCTTATCGAAGCGCATTCCCTCAGTCAGTTCGAGTTCCAAGCCCAGGGCATTGGATTCCTCAACCGTGATTACGCCTTCCTTGCCAACCTTGTCCATCGCTTCGGCGATCAGTTCACCGATGTGCGGGTCAGCGGCGGAAATACCGGCGGTAGCAGCGATCTGCTCCTTGGTTTCAATTTCCGTGGCGGAGTCCAGCAGCTGGGAAGCCACTGCCTCAACAGCAGCATCGATGCCGCGCTTTAGGGCAACCGGGTTGGCGCCAGCGGCAACGTTGCGCAGACCCTCGCGAACCATGGCCTGAGCCAAAACGGTCGCGGTCGTGGTGCCGTCACCGGCAACATCGTCGGTCTTCTTGGCAACTTCCTTAACGAGCTCGGCACCGATCTTTTCGTACGGATCTTCGAGTTCGATTTCACGGGCGATCGACACACCATCGTTCGTGATGGTGGGGGCGCCCCACTTCTTGTCTAGAACCACGTTGCGACCCTTGGGTCCCAACGTGACCTTTACGGCGTCGGCGAGGCTGTTTAAGCCGCGCTCGAGTCCACGCCGAGCCTCCTCAGCGAAGGCAATCATCTTGGCCATGCGTGCGGTCCTCCCGCTCGTACAGATTTGGGTTTTGCCAGTGGCGCCCGCGACGGACGGCACTCAAACAGGAGCGTTCCTTTCTCGCTCATATTCGAAATACCTCGCCAACCAGCGTAGAGATTATCACTCTCATGCCGAGAGTGCTAAGTATTTTTTAGCACTCTCACACCGAGAGTGCAAGCGAGGCCCCGCTCTAACCGCCAACTATTAGTCCAGTCCGCGCCAAAGTTCGACAATGATGCCATCTCCCGGCGCAGGATCTTCCACAATGTCGCTAATACCCAGAACACTGGCGATCTGCTCGGCAGTGGATTCTAAGTCTGGATCGGTGTACTTAACCGCCGAGTTGGCCCGCGTTCCCCCGCCTTGGAAATTACCGGACGTTACTGCGGAAAACCCGTCGGCTTCGAGCCGCTCGGAGGCAAGGGCCGCCAGACCAGAAATCTGAGTGGCGTTAAGCACATCTACCGCCACTTCACGATTGACCGGCAAAGCTTCTTCCTCTTCGCCTTCCTCATCCGCGCCGTTAGCATCCCCACCATCTTCGGCCGCGCCGTCTTCCGTGGCACCGTCTTCTTCCCCGCCATCTTCATCGGCGCCAGCCTCATCCGCGCCATCTTCATCGGCGCCAGCCTCATCAGCGCCCTCATCGGGCGATTCATCATCTGCCGGTGCGGTGGGGCTGGGATCATCGTCGCCGAACAGGGCATCGGAGACGTCCGTGTCGTTTTGCGAGAGCCAAAAGACCACTCCGAAGGAAATTAGCGGGACAATTAACAGCACCACAATCCACGGGGCAACTTTGCGGGCCGTGGAACGCTGTGCTCGATGGACGCCTTCGGGGCCGCCGGCAGCGGCGGCGATGTCGAATTCATCCTCGGGGTAGGGGTAGTCCTTGCGTGCACTCACGGGTTACAGGCTAGTGCCTAGATTCCCGATCGCGTTACTCCCATACCCAATTGGCGGTATCGCCTAAGAACGCGGGGGCAAATCGCCTAAGAACGCAAGTGCAGATCGCTTAGGAGCGCGTGTGCAGCCGGCGGGCAGAGCGCGCCCGCTGGCGCTGATCTCGCATGCGGCGCAACCGCTTAACGAGCATCGGGTCATGCGCCAAAGCCGCCGGGTTATCCAGCAGCGAATTTAAGATCTGGTAGTACCGCGTGGCGGTTAAATCAAAAAGTTCACTGATCGCGTCATCTTTTGCACCGGCATAGCGCCACCACTGGCGCTCAAAATCTAGAATCTGGGCATCCCGCTCGGACAGATCAGCCGTTGCAGTAGCGTTTGAGGCGGTGGCCGCCATGATCCTCCTTCGCCCAAGAAAAGCTTCCAATACTCATACTACGCTCTAAATTACACCCTTGTCATTCGCCGTTTCTACCGGCCAGCACCAGCTTCAAGGACTCCCGTGCCCGACTCCGACTTACCTGCAGACCCCCTTAAGCTTCTACACCCCTCCTGGGCGGCAGTGCTAGAGCCCCATCGCGCCCAACTGGACCAAATCTGGCACCAACTGGAACAAGAACGCGCCCAGGGGCACGAGGTTTTACCACCAGCAGCACAGATTATGCGCGCCTTCCAACAGCCATTTGACGCCGTGCGGGTGCTCATCGTTGGGCAAGACCCCTATCCCACGCCGGGCCACGCCATGGGGCTCGCTTTTAGCACCACCGACAACGTCAGACCGCTTCCTGCCAGTTTGCGCAACATCGCCACCGAATTGAAAACAGATGTGGGGGCGACGCTGCCCACCGGCGACTTAACCCGCTGGGAGCGCCAGGGAGTGCTCCTACTTAACCGCTGCCTGACCGTTCGCTCGGGAGCGGCTGGCTCGCACCGCCTCCTGGGGTGGGAGGAAATCACCGGTGCGGCAATTCGTGCTTTAGGACGGCGCCCCGCACCCTTGGTCGCGATCCTGTGGGGTCGGCAAGCACAACAGTTAGCCTCCCTGTTGGGAGCGCATCCAGTTTTAACTGCCCCGCACCCCAGTCCGCTCTCCGCGCATCGCGGGTTTTTCGGTTCGCGACCCTTTTCGCAAACCAATGCCCTGCTCACCGCGCGCGGCGTGAGCCCAATTAAGTGGTGAGAAAGCCTACGGGCGAAGTAGGCGCCGTCCATAATCTTCCTTTGAATAAGGCGAATGGGAATGCATTGGCCGCAGTAGTTGTGACAGCATAAATACTTATGAACGTCGAACAAACTCTTACGCCAAAATGGCGTAAATACGTGGCAATTGGTGATTCGTTTACCGAGGGCTTAAATGACGTCGATCCGCACCGACCCGAAGCGTTTCGCGGCTGGGCGGACCTGCTGGCACACAGTTTGAATGAGCGCGTGGCGGCCGACTCGGGGGAAGAGTTGCAGTACGCCAATTTGGCGGTTCGCGGGCGTTTGATGGCCGACGTGGTGGGTGATCAGCTCGAACGCGCCCTTGAGATGCAGCCCGATTTGGTGTCGATGATCGCGGGTGGGAACGATATTTTGCGCCCGCACGTGAACCCGGACGTCATCGCGCTGCGACTGGAGCGGGCGGTAATTCGACTGCGAAAGGCCGGGGTAGATGTGCTCCTAGGTACCGGCATGGACACCAAAGAAAGCCCGATCGTCAATAAAACGCGCGGGCGCACGGCACTATTTAATGCCCACATTTGGTCAATTGCGCGCCGGCACGGGGCCTATGTGCTGGATTTGTGGGGCATGCGGGCGCTGCGGGACTGGCGCATGTGGGCAGAGGATCGCATTCACTTAACTACCCTGGGGCATGAACGGGTTGCGCAAGCCGCCTTGGTCGGGTTGGAACTGGCTCCCGATTATGCAAACTGGGACGCCCCGCTTGATTCCGAGCCGCTACGCCCGCGCCTGGAACAGATTCAGGACGACGCCGCCTGGGTTAAGACGCACGTGTTCCCATGGGCCACGCGCAGACTGCGCGGGAAGTCTTCCGGCGATCAGCGGGTTGCCAAGCGGCCGGATTTAGCGCCAGTTTTAGAAAAATAGGCCGCTCTAGACCGAACGAGCAAAGGCCGAAAAGAGAGCCGCCTGTCGGACTCGAACCGACGACCCTTCGCTTACAAGGCGAATGCTCTACCAACTGAGCTAAGGCGGCAATTAGGGATCAAAAGTGATCCAAACGCATATCTTGCCAGGTGCCCACGCCGACGTGAAATCGGGTGGGCACCTGGAGTGCTAGTTCTTTTCTTCCAGGATGATCTCTTTCAACTCCCCGGGCTGGGACCAGTTGCCGCCCAGATCCTCATCCAGGTGCTTTTCGTTAATGCGCACGGTCGGGGTGCCCGTTACGTCATGCTTCGATGAGGCGTGCTGGGTGATTGCCTCGACGTAATCGTCGAACTCCTCATCTAAGATGCACTGGCGCACCGCGTCATCGGCTCCCGCGGCTACCGCCAGATCAGCCATTTCCTCATTTGTCATACCCTCGCTGCCCTGCTCCGGCTGATTGGCAAACATTGCTTCGTGGAACTCGATGAAGGAATCCTTTGCGCCATCGGCAACGCACATCGCGGCATTGGAAGAGCGGGTGGAGAACTTCGTTCCCTGCGAGGAGCGGTCTAAGAATGAGAGGGGGAAGTAAGAAACGACCACGCCGTCGGTTTGTGCGAGATCTTTGAGGTCTGCGCCGTTAATGTCTTCGAAGTCTTTACACACCGGGCACATGTAGTCGGAATACACGATCGCTTCGACTTCTTCATTGTCGACATCGCCAAACTGAATCGACCCGTTCACCACGTTATTGGGCTGGTTTTCCACCGCTTCAATGGGACTCTTTGACCCTTGCGAAACGATGATCATGATCAGCACTGCCAAGACGGAGAGCCCGGCGACGGTGGAAATGATCGTGATGAGGCGAGCTCGCTTTTCGCGCCGCGCTGTCTCTGCTCGCAGTTCTTCTGCGCGCCGACGAGCCGCTTCGCGCCGCTCATTCCTTTTTGAACTCATTTGTCTCTCTTTTTTCGTTTTTCAGTTCAGGTCCAACGCTTCGTCCAGGCTGAAGCGAGTGGGTGGGAACCATGCTAGATAAGCCGAACCCAGAACAATCACCGCATCGCGCACTAGGGGCACCAGGTACTCGGCTTCCTGGTCGGCCGCGAGTTCGCCCCCGCCCCCGAAACAGCCGCAATCAATATTGAGGCCCTTTGCCCATGCCCAAGAAATCCCAAATATGAACCCGAGCATTATCAGGCCGTTGACGATCGCTGCATATCGGGTAATGAGACCGGTTATGAGCAAAATCGCCAAGATGATCTCTACCATGGGCAGGGCGTAACCCACCGCCGGAACGATGGCCTCAGGCAAGAGTTGAAAGGCTCGCACCGCCCGCACCGAGGTGGGCAGGTCCAGCATCTTGGCGATCCCGGCCCAGCCCGCAACCACACCCAGCGTCAGGCGCACCACTAAACCGAGCCAGGGCATCCAACTGGGGTGCCGCGGCGCCAAGGACGGCGCGGCGCCGCCGGTGACTGGGGGTGCAGTAGTCATAGTTGAAACCTTAACCTTCCCTATTTTAGGGCAAGATAGGACGGTTTAGGAGCCGGGAAAACCGATCCCGAGAAAATCAAAAATATCGAACCATTCTGCATGGGCAAGACTAAGAAAAAACACCAGCGCTGCCCCGATTATTACTACCAGCGTCCACACCGTGCGCAGCAGCGAATTGGGAGCCACCGCGTGAATTATCACCCGCGCCCCCACCCGCGTCGCACCGTCATAATCGAGCGGTTGCCCCGACCGGCCGGTGATGGGAACCGTGTCCCACCGCCACATAATTAGGGCACTGATGAACAGCCCTAGCCCGCCGGCGCCGCTCACAATTGCGCGCCGGAGCATTTCAGAATCACCATCGCCTACGCCGGCTTCCTGCGTCGCCCAAACACCGACCCATGCCAGGCCTAAAATCAGCGCAAAAGAAAACAGACTCAATAGCAGTGGTAGTACTAACCCGCCGGCCCCGCGCACCAAATACCAAGGCAGGCGCAACACCAGTCCCCCCGTACCCGCGTCTTTGGATCCGCGGCGCATCCGCCGCCGGAACTGGGCTACCCGCGCCAATCCGGTCGTCCGTGCCAACCACAGCGCCACCACTAATACCGGCAGCGCTACAACTGGCAGGCCGGCACCGGCAGCGGCCGTCAAAAGCAACAGGCTCCCCAACAGCAGGCGCGCCGCTGGCGGGGCCGGAGGGTGCTGCGGCGGGGGCGGAACAGCGGGCCCAAAAAACGGCGCATCCGCTCCGCCCGGCTCATTGCCATAGCGGGCTGCGGTCTCGCCCCCAAATTCCGCCGGCTGGATCTCAGTGGGGTGATAAGGGACGGCAACCATCGGCGGGGCAGCGGCCGGGGCCGGGGTAATGGGTTTGGTTTGTGAAATTTCATCCAGCACGACATCCGGGTGCTG
>JAJYRW010000083.1 GCA_021793895.1 Actinomycetes bacterium | reverse complement strand
CCAATTTCAAGACCGGGAAGCGAGCGGGCATAGGACCCGGTCGCCAAAACAATGTTTTTGCCGCGGTACCGAGTGCCGTCCACTTCGACGGTGTCGGCGGCGACGAGCTTGCCCCAGCCTTCGACCATAGTGATGCCGCGAGCCTTAACCAGACCCTTAAGCCCGTTAAAGAGGCGCCCAACGACGCCCTCTTTGTACTTGTGTACGCCGCCCATGTCGATCGACTCAAGGGTGGAGTTGACGCCAAACTGTGATGAGTCGCGAGCCGCATCTGCCACTTCAGCCGCGTGCAGCAGCGCTTTGGTGGGTATACAGCCGTTGTGCAAACAGGTGCCGCCCAACTTGCCACCCTCGATCAATAAGACCGATTGGTCGAGCAGCGCGCTGCGCAATGCAGCGGCATAGCCACCGCTACCTCCTCCCAGGATGACGACGTCATAGACGGTGTCTTGCCCGGTGGGCGTACTTTCAGCCACGAACTGCTCCCTAGAAAGATTCATCTAAAAGGCGCGGATGCTACCGACATTATCTTTCCATTAGATGCTTGGCGACCCTAATCCGGATCACCGTGATGCTCACCACGTAGGCTTTTACTTGTGAGGTTTTGGAAGAAACGCAAGTTGCGCGCCCCAGCGAAGGGCACACAGCGCAAGAAAAGTGCATCGGACGCGCGGGCCGATACGCGCGATCATTTCGCGCGCTTCATAGAGACGCGCATCGGCGTTGAGGCTTTTGTTGAGCCTCCGACCCACGTGACTTCCCCGACACTGGTTCTTATCGCAAACACGGGTGAGTGGACACGCCGGCGGGTTCCCTCTCAAGAAGAGGGATGGAAATTGGCGCGCGAACTCGACATTCCCGTCTACGACGTGAATCAAGTGGGCTACCCCAACCGGATGCGCGAATGGAACAGCAAAAAGCGCGCGCAGTGGCAAGAAGGCAATAAGTAGCACCGCCGGCCCCACCCATGTGCGGTGGCGGAGCCGGCGGTAATAAACGCACCGGAGTAAACCGGCGGCAATTACAGCGAGTTACTTATTCGCGTTTTCCAAAAAATGAACCAGCGTGCGCACGCCATATCCGGTGCCACCGACTGGCGTGTAGCCCCACTTGCCGCCGTCATTAAATGACGGACCAGCGATATCAATGTGCGCCCACGGGGTGTCTTCAACAAATTCCTGGAGGAATACGCCCGCTGAAAGCATTCCGCCCCAGCGCTCACCGATATTGGCGATATCGGCCACCTTGGATTTCAGACTTTCGCGCAACTCTTCGGGCAGCGGCATCGACCAGGCCAGTTCCCCGGCCCGATCGGCGCATTCGACGACTTCATCGCGCACTTCGTCACTACCCATGACACCGGCAACGCGAGTGCCCAGCGCCACCATCTGGGCACCGGTTAGCGTGGCGATGTCAATGATTACGTCAGCGCCGTCTTCGCGCGCAGCAACGAGCGCATCGGCCATCACCAGGCGTCCTTCGGCGTCCGTGTTCAAAACTTCAACGGTCTTCCCGCCGTAGACGGTCAGTACATCGCTGGGGCGCTGCGCGGTTCCGGAGGGCATATTTTCAGCCAGGGCGAGCCAGGCCGTGATGCGTACGGGCGCATTAAGTTCGGCTGCAGCAACCATGGTGTGCAGCACCGCCGCCGCTCCGGACATATCCGACTTCATCGTTTCCATGCCCTGCGCCGGCTTAATTGACAAGCCGCCGGAGTCGAACGTGATGCCCTTTCCAACTAGGGCAACGTGCCGGGCCTTCTTGGAAGGAGTCCAGGTGATCTTCACCAGGCGCGGCGGACGTGCAGAGCCCTGGCCGACGCCCATGATGCCGCCGTACCCATCGGCAGCCAGCGCCTTTTCGTCTAAGACCTCAATCTTCAGGCCCGTGCCCTTAACGGCTTCCTTAGCCCGTTCGGCGAATACAGCTGGCGGCAAATCATTAGGGGCGGTGTTAATGAGGTCGCGCGTGCCAGCCACAGAATCGGCAATAACTCGCGCCCGGTCAACGGCTGCCCGCACTTCCTTATCGCGAGTGGACGCCACCGCGAATTCAATTTTTTGTGGGGAGATCTTGGGGTTTTTCTCATCTTTGGCCCGGTAGGTGTCATACCGGTAAGCACCCATGAGTGCGCCCTCGGCCACGGCGCCGGCACCAGGAGCGGAGTCCACCGGCACGGCGACGCCGACCTTGGCGAACCCATCTGCGCTCAAAAGCGCCGCTCCAACTGCCCGGCGCAGATTCTCAGCCTTCTGGGAATCCTCTTGTGCGCCCAGGCCGGTCAGAATGAGGACCGAGGCACTGATGTCATCGCCGGCGGGTACGCGCACAACATTATCGGCTTCGCCGGTTACACCCAGCCCTTTAAGTTGCCCGTCGAGCGACTTCGTGACCGCACGCGGCAGGTTTTCACCCGCAATCTGTGCGGAATCGTCTGTCTTTATAACCCCGACAACAAGGGCGTCGACGCGCAGCTCGGCGGGGTTCTTTCCAGTTAGAGTTAGTTCAGCCACAAGTTCATGCTAACTGGGCAGGACGATCGGACCAAAGTAACGGTCGTATTTACAGTAGTGTCTTTGGTTGTGTATCACTTGCTTTTCCGTCACGTTTTCGCCCACATGGACCCCGAACTGGCCCACCGCTTGGCCTTCGATCTCATTCGAGCCGTGGGCGCCTCACGCCTGCGCTCCGTAATCGCGGCGCAAACTGCCCCTCCGGCTTCGGCTGCGGTGCAGGCCATGGGGATCGAGTTCCCATCCCGTTTCGGGCTGGCCGCCGGTTTCGATAAGGATGCGGCCGCCGCCCGCGGTTTGGCGATGCTCGGTTTTGGGTTTGTCGAAGTGGGCACAATCACGGCCCACCCGCAGCCCGGTAATGACAAGCCGCGCCTGTGGCGCCGCATTGATCAGCGCGCTTTGATCAATCGAATGGGCTTTAACAATGGGGGAGCGGCCGCTGCCGCCGTGCGGCTGCGACGCCTGCGCTCCACCGGGGTTGGTCGCGACTTGGTTATCGGGGTAAATATTGGCAAAACAAAAATTGTGCCCGAATCGGAAGCAATTGCCGACTATGTGATTTCGGCCCGACTCTTAGCGCGATACGCCGATTACCTGGTGGTGAACGTCTCTTCCCCAAATACGCCGGGGCTGCGTTCGCTGCAGGCCGTGGAGACACTGCGCCCGTTGCTATTGGCCGTTGGCGCCGCAGCCAATAAGAGCGCCAAGCGCGAAGTTCCATTGCTGGTGAAAATAGCCCCAGATTTAGCCGATGCGGATATCACGCAAATCGCCGAACTCGTCAACGAACTCAATATCGCCGGGGTAGTAGCGGTCAACACCACAATTGACCATGACCACGGCGTGGGCGGCCTTTCCGGGCCCCCGCTATTGGATCGGGGACTCGCGGTCGTGCAGCTTTTGCGAGCCACATTGGATCCCCAGCGCACGATCATCGGCGTGGGCGGAATTTCAACAGCCGCCGACGCACGGGCCTACCTGGCCGCCGGAGCTGACCTCTTACAGGGCTACAGCGGCCTGATCTATGAGGGCCCGTTTTGGGCCGCCAAAATCAACCGCGAAATCGCAGCAGATTAGTTTTCTCCGTGCAAAAATCACCAGCGACTTTTTACGGCCATCCACTGCCGCCCGCCACCGGCCCCTGGGCCTGGACCTTTAGCCCCGATGCCGGCCACGAATCACCATCTTTTGCCAGCCGCCTGGACGCTCAGGGTTGGCTGGGCGAAAATCTAAACCGATTGGGGACGGCGTCTGTCGCCTTTGCGCAACTAACTCGCCATGGTCAGGCGGTAGGGCAGGTAATCACTCTCGATCAAAAGCGCGCTGAGTAGGAGCGTTTTTTGCGGTGAGCAGCGGGTCTGTTTGATAAAGACCCTGGAGCACCTCATCAATGCGGGCTCGAAGTTCAGCCGGAATTTCTACACCGGAGGCTTGTACGTTTTCTGCCACCTGCTCGGGGCGGGAGGCGCCAATGATGGCCGTTGCCACATTCTCATTTTGCAACACCCACGCCACAGCCAGTTGTGCCAGCGACAAGTCCAGCTCTTCAGCCACCGGCTTTAAGTCCTGGACGGCGGCAAGGATGTCATCTTGCATCATGCGCTGAATGAAAGCCGACCCGCCCTTTTCGTCGGTGGCCCGAGATCCCGCAGGTGCGGCCTTGCCCGGGAGATACTTGCCGGTCAAAACACCCTGCGCAATGGGCGAAAACACGATTTGCGAGATTCCCAGCTCCTGCGAGGTGGGAATTACCTCGCCCTCAATCACCCGATACAGCATCGAATACTGCGGCTGATTTGAAATAAGTTGAAAACCCAGCTCCTGGGCGTATTCGAAGCCCGCGCGCAGTTGATCGGAAGTCCACTCACTTACTCCGATATACAGCGCCTTGCCCTGGCGCACCACGTCAGCGAACGCTTGCATGGTTTCGGCCAGCGGTGTCTTGGTGTCATACCGGTGGGCTTGAAACACATCGACATAGTCAGTTTTTAACCGGCGCAGTGAAGCGTCGATGGACTCCATAATGTGCTTGCGCGATAGGCCCTCATCGTTGTGGCCCGACCCGCCCGCGGGCCAAAAAACCTTGGTGAGAATCTCCAGCGATTCGCGCCGCGTTCCTTTAAGCGCATCACCCAACACTTCTTCGGCCGCGCCGTTAGCGTAGGTATCTGCAGTGTCGAAGGTGGTGATTCCCGCGTCCAAAGCGGCGTGCACACACGCCTTAGCGGTGTCGTTTTCGATTTGCGAGCCATGCGTCAACCAGTTGCCGTAGGCAATTTCTGTTACGCGCAGGCCACTATTTCCTAAGAAGACTGATGCAACCATGCCGCCACTCTAAACCGGATGAAACCACGGGCGCATGGTCAAAAAATTATTGGGAACTGGTTACCGTTGCGGATTGAGGCATGCCGGTCATCGTTTCCGGATTGCGGCATCTCCTTCACCTTTCCGGATTGGGATACTCCCCGCGACCAACTTTAGGTTTGGGCAAACGCGTGCGACGAATTTGAAAAGCGCGCATAACGCCATACATCACGGTGCCGGAAGGAATCTTGTCTTCGCCAAAGCGACTGCGCAGCCCCTTTTTCAAAAAGCGGCCCAGGATGATTGCGTCAATTACCGACACCAAAACGATCGCGTACAGCGCGATGATGGTGTAGAACGCAAACAGCGGATTATCGCCGACAAACAGCACCGCAATAACGACCACGAGCGCCACCGGCAGGAAAAATTCCCCAATATTCCAGCGGGCATCGACATAGTCGCGGGCCCAGCGGCGCACCGGCCCCCTATCGCGCGGTGGCATGGCTTTTTCGTCACCGCTAATGAGCGCCTGGCGCTGTTTTTCACGCAAATTCGCGTTGGCTTGCCGCTGTGATTTGCGCGCAGTTGACCGGTCAGGAACCAGGGGGCGACGATTACGCGCTTCGGCTTCGGCGCGCTTTGGTGTGGGGCGGCCCTTGGAACCTGGGCGGACTTCAACCTCGGGCTTGGGGGGCGTTTCTTGCGACTTCTTTCTCCGGAACACGGCATTAAGGGTAGTTCACCGGTGCGCGATACCGTATAAGGGTGACGCCTATGCCAGAACAAAACCCGCCCCATATCCCCGCCGACATAGTTCGGGAGGTGCGAGACGCCGTCCAAAATCAACACGAAAAAATGCGGGCGGACCTGGAAGAACTCGTGCGCATCCCGTCGGTATCAGATCCTGCTTTTGACCAAAAATACGTGATGGAAAGCGCCCAGCGCGTTGCGGAAATGCTGCGGGAGGTGGGCATGCCGCAAGTGGAGATCCTGCGGGCCGATAAACCCGATGGTGCGCCCGGGGCACCGGCAGTTATTGCGCATCGCCCGGCGCAGGCGGGTCGGTCAACCGTCTTACTTTATGCCCACCATGATGTCCAGCCTCCGGGCGATGAGGCGCTGTGGGATTCCCCGGTTTTCACCCCAACTGAGCGCGATGGGCGCATTTATGGGCGCGGTGCCGCTGACGATAAAGCTGGTGTCGTGGCCCACCTGGCGGCGCTGCGGGTCTTTTTGGGTTCCAAGTTGGACGCCGGCGTTGGCGTAACAGTCTTGATTGAGGGCGAAGAGGAAATTGGTTCGCCATCCATGGGTGCGTTTTTGGATAAGTACGAAGACCGCCTGGCCGCGGATGCGGTAATAATCGCCGACTCCATCAATGCTGCAGTTGGGGTACCGGCCTTTACAACGTCACTGCGCGGGCTGGTCGATTTGGTCGTGGAAGTACGGACTTTAGAGCAGGCCGGCCACTCCGGGCTCTTTGGTGGGCCGGCACCCGACGCCCTTACGGCCCTCGCCCGCCTTTTAGCGACTCTTCACGATGAAAATGGGGACGTTGCAGTGGACGGACTGGTGCGAAATCCAGATCCGGGCGGTCTAGTCGAAGAGAC
>JAJYRW010000082.1 GCA_021793895.1 Actinomycetes bacterium | reverse complement strand
GCGCCGGCCGCCCCGTGGTTTTTAGCATGCGCTCTACCAGGTCATAGACTTCTTCGCTGGTTAAAACCGTCGTGGTCAGTTCACTGCGTCCGGCCCGCCCAATAAAAATTTGCTGCGGATTATTAATCCAAATTTCTTCCACAGTGGGGTCATCCATATATTGCTGTAGCGGTCCCAGACCAGAAATAGAATCAAGCAGTGTTTGCTTAATCTGCTCAGGGTCTCGCAAAACCGGGAGCGCTCCGGCTAGGGAGCGGCGATCATAATCTGTAATTGCTCCGCGAATTAACCGTGCCACTGCGGCGCTATCGCGCGCTGGATCAACTCCGTTGTCTCGAACCAGGTCGCGCACCTGTGTTTCAAGTATGGCTAGGGCGTCCATGCCACATCTAACCCCCGAAGGTTAAAGGTCTCAAGCGCACACTTTAGAGAAGAAATACAAAGTTTTTAGGTTTAAAACAAAAACTGTGGAAAACCCTTTTTGACCGTTATTCAGCAAAGGGCTTCTGGCTGCGATCTGCATAAAGTCGGTAAAGCTCGCTTCTCGTAAGTCGGTAAAGCCCGCTTTTTGGTAAATAGAAAAAGCCCGCGCACCGGAAGTCTGGATGCTCCAGAGACATCCAAGGCGACAACCCCCGCTGTCACCTACCGCCGGCTGCCACCTACCGCCCGCTGCCACCTACCGCTCGCTGCCACTGACCTCCCGCTTGGCCCAAGCGGGATACTCTTAAGTCTTAGATTCTTTTAATTCTTCTTTCAGCGAGGTAAAGCAATGCGCATCAATGCGGCAATTGACTACCCCGGCTCTGCGCAGCAGGTGGCGAGTATGCTCGCCAATCCGGAATATCTTCGGGCGCGTGTTACTTACGGCGGCGCCACTATTGAGCAGGCAGACGTAGTGGGCACCCCGGAGGAGGGGTTTACCGCAACCACGCGCGGCAAGCTTCCCTCCAGCACTATTCCGCAGCAGGTGCGCGGCTTCGTGGGGGATTCGCTCGAGGTACGCCAGGTTGAGGCTTGGGAGCCGGCGGACGCTAATGGGCAGCGGCGCGGAACAATTGTTATCGAAATTTCCGGTGCGCCCGTGCGCCTTACCGGCACGCGCCGAATCTCGCCAAATGCGGATGGTAAGACGTGCACTGACAGCGTTGAGGGCGAGTTAAAGGCCTCAATCCCGCTGCTGGGCCCCAGCATTGAGCAGGCGGCTGCGCCCGCGGTTTATGCGGCCATCGAAGCCGAACGCAAGGCAGCTGCTATTTGGTTAGAAGCAGGGGCGGGGTAGCCGCCGCGCTCACCGACGCCGCAGTTAAACACGTGAGCGTCGGCACCTAGCCACGCGAACGCCGATAGCCGCCGCAATCTTCCCAGCGCTTTCGGCGTGTCGAGCCATAAGATGCGGCTGCTAATTGTTTACGCTCGGGTCACCGACCGGTGCAGCTTCCCCCATCTCCGACCCCGGCCGGGATTGAATTGTGATTAAGTTCGAGAACGTAACCAAGGTCTACGCGCGCAACGCCCGCCCCGCCTTGGATGACCTGACGATGGAAGTTGAACGCGGTGAATTCGTGTTCCTCGTCGGTGCGTCCGGCTCGGGTAAGTCCACCGCTTTGCGGTTGATACTGCGCGAAACTCGCCCGTCCTCCGGCAAGATCCATGTGGCCGGGCGCGACCTGACCAAGATCTCGCCCTGGAAGGTCCCCCTCTTGCGCCGCCAAATCGGCGTGGTGTTTCAAGACTTCCGCCTCCTTCCCAATAAGACGGTCTTCGAAAACGTCGCCTTCGCCCAGCAGGTAATCGGTAAACCCCGCCACCAGATCTACTCCAACGTTCCCGATGTTTTGGAAATGGTCGGCCTGGATGGCAAGGAAAAACGACTGCCCCACGAACTATCCGGCGGTGAACAGCAGCGCGTGGCTATCGCGCGGGCGTTCGTGAACCGCCCGCCGATCCTGTTGGCTGATGAGCCCACCGGAAACCTTGACCCGGGCACCTCAGTTGGCATCATGCGCCTACTGGATCGCATTAACCGCACGGGTACCACGGTTGTTATGGCCACTCACGATGACGAGATTGTCGACCAAATGCGCAAGCGCGTCCTGGAATTAGAAAACGGCTTATTAGTGCGCGACCAGTCTCGCGGCGTCTACGGATCGGCGCGGTGAACTGATGCGCTTTCGCTTTGTAATTTCCGAACTTGGTGTGGGCCTGCGCCGCAATTTGGCGATGGCCATCTCAGTTGTTCTCGTAACCTTTGTCTCCCTCACCTTTGTGGGCGCGGCCACCTTATTGCAGTCCCAGGTCGGCAAGATGAAGAGCTACTGGTTCGACAAGGTCGAAGTTTCCATCTTCTTATGCCCTCAAGATTCACTGGCGCCCAGTTGCGCCGACGGGGAGGCTTCCGAAGCGCAAATTGTCGCCATCGAAGAGGAGCTCGATTCCTCGGCGCTGGCCAGCTATATCGACTCGGTGCATTTTGAAGACAAAGACGAGGCTTGGGAGAAGTTTAAATCCCAAGCCAGCGACTGGGCCGACATTGTCTCCCGCGATGACATGCAGGCCTCCTTCCGCATCAAACTGGTCGACCCCACCGAATATGACGTCATCCGTGACGCGTTTTCGGGCCGCGATGGCGTCGAAGAAGTGCGCGACCAAAGCCAGGTAATTGAACCGCTGGTCAAACTCCTCAACGGGGCGACCTTACTGGCAGCGGGACTGGCCGGCATCATGCTGATTGCCGCCGTCCTTTTGATCACGACCACTATCCGACTTTCAGCGATGAGCCGGCGCCGGGAGACGGAGATCATGCGCCTGGTGGGTGCCTCGACCTTCTTCATTCAACTGCCCTTCATGATTGAGGGCGCAATCGCTGCAACCACCGGTGCGCTATTGGCAATTGCGGCACTGTGGGGCGGATTGCACTACTTCGTTGACGGCTGGCTGGCGCAAGAAGTAGCGGTGATTGACTACATCACCACCGCCGAATTATGGACGGTCGCACCACTGCTCCTCGTGATCGGTATTGCGCTGGCCGGTATTTCGTCCGTAGTAACTTTGAGCCGGTATACCCGAGTGTGATCTAGATGCGTAAATTCTTTCAACTCTCTGCCCTGACCGCCATTTTCGCGCTGCTTAGCGGCCTGCTCATTGGCCCGGCCATGGCCGCAAAAGACGATCCGTACGACGAGCGCAGAAAGAACCGGGAGAAGCAGTCCGAAAACGAGGCCGCCCTGGAGCACACGGACGAAAAACTGGTCAAGGCCTACGAAAAGCTGGAAGCGACGAAGGAAGAAATTGTCGTTAAAGAGGGTGAGTTGGCCGCGGCTGAAGAGGCTCTGGCCGAGGCGCAGCGCGCCTATGATTCTCTCGTTGATAAACTCAGCGTCGCCGAGGAGCAGGAAGAGGGCATTTTAGGCGAGATTGCGGACGACGAGACTCGCTTTGATGATGCCCGCATCACTCTGGCAGCGATGGCCCGGGAGGCATATCGGGGCGATTCCACCCCCACCGCCACCATGGCCATGGCGTTGGGAGCAGCAACGCCGGAAGAGTTCGTCGATCGCCTGGCGGTGGTCGATACGGCGCTGCGGGCTCAAACATCGGCCGTGTCTGCGATTCAAGACACCTCCGCCCGCAACATCAACCGCCAAGTGCGCTTAGAGGCAATCCGCGATGAGATCGCCGGCTTAAAAGATGAGGCGGAGCGCCAGTTGCAGATTGCCGATAAGGCGCGCGATACGGTCGCGGAGGTGGTTGCCGGGCTGGAGGATCTCGCCGTTACGCAGCAGGAGGAAGCCGACGATCTGGAAGAGCTAAAGGCTGAGCAGAAGAAGATCGATGCGCAGCTGCAAAAAGAAGCGGATCAGCTCGATAAAGAGATCGCCGAGATTGCGCGGAAAGAGGCGGAACGCGAGGCGAAGCGGAAAGCGGAAGAGGCTAAGAAGAACAAGGGGAGCAATAAGCCTTCCAAACCTTCTAAGCCCTCGAACCCGTCCAAGCCCAGTAATCCGCCCAGTTCGGGCAGCTGGGCCTGGCCGACCGATTACCGGCACGTAACGTCCAGTTACGGGTATCGCTATCACCCGATTTTGGGTTATACGCGCCTGCACGGTGGCACTGATATTCGCGCCTATTGCGGCACGCCGATTTACACGATCGCCTCCGGTACGGCTCGTACTGCCCGCTTGGGTGGGCTGGGGAACCAGGTTTTGGTCGATCACGGCACGATTAACGGCAGCAGTTACATTTCAAGTTATAATCACCTGCAGGGTTTTGCCGTGAGCAACGGTCAAAAGGTAAAGAAGGGCCAGCTTGTTGGCTATTCCGGAACGACCGGCACTTCAACGGCGTGCCACTTGCATCTGGAGATGTTTGTAAACGGCACGCGCATCGACCCTATGACGGTGCTTTAACCTAGAAGCCACCGCCCGCCAACGTCCTGCATGACGGCGGCTGGTTAGCCCGCGAAAGCACACCGCCGAGATTTGAGAGGAGGGCCCGTGGCACAAAAATCTGGCCGCAAGGTCGTAGCGACGAACCGCAAAGCACGCCACGACTACGCAATTGAAGATGTTTTGGAGGCGGGCCTGGTCCTGTCCGGCACGGAAGTGAAATCCCTGCGCCAGGGGCGCGCTTCGCTGGTAGACGGGTTCGTTACGGTCTCGCGCGGAGAAGCGTGGCTGGAGGGAGTGCACATACCCCAGTACACCGAAGGTACGTGGACCAACCATGCCGCGCGACGCCGTCGTAAATTATTGCTCCACCGCCACGAAATTGACCGGCTCGATTCGCGCATGCACGAAAAAGGCTACGCCGTCGTCCCGCTGCAACTGTACTTTTTAGACGGCCGCGCGAAGGTAGAAATAGCGCTGGGGCGCGGGAAGCGCGCCTACGATAAGCGCCATGCACTGCGGGAGCGCCAGGAAATGCGGGAAGCTCAGCGAGAGATGGGCGCGCGCCGCTACTAGCGGAGGGCGCCGGCCCAATTTGGTAAGCGGGGAATGTGAGATGGCCTGGCTGATTGGTCTAGCCACCTTCCTCGCGGGCGCGCTAATCCTTGGCGGCCTGTGGGCGACTGGGCGCAATGAATACACCACAGCTGCCGGTATTCCGGCCAAGCGCTGGCGGGCACCGCGGTCCAATTCGCCGCCCCGCAATGAGCCGCCCGCCGACGTGGATGCCGGTTTTTATGAGGTTTTGCGCCGGTATGAGGTGCGCGCCGAAGACGTGGCCGCGCTCATAGTTGATCTCGCCCAGCGCGGGTTTTTACGCGTTGAACAGGTTATGAAACCGGATGCGCGGGGCCGTGGGGGAGAGTGGGCCCTGATTCGCCGCAAGGTCTCGAAGGAACAATCTGCCACCTTGCGTAGCTTCGAACGGAGTTTGCTCAATCGCGTATTTGCGGACAACACCACGGTGCGTGTCAATAGTTTGCGGCGTACTTTCGGGCCGGACTATGTAGTTGTGCAAAACGAAATCTACCGCTATTTGGTGGAAGAAAAATTCTTTCGACGCGATCCGATGGAGGCAAAGATTTCTTGGCGCCGGGCCGCATCCGGTCTCTTTTTAGGTTCGCTGCTGGTGTGGATCATGCTGCGAGCCAATGTTGAATATGCCGGAGCGGTTGCGCTGGGAATTTTCGCACTCGGTGTCGCGGCCGCGGTATTGAGCAACTATGTCGGTGGTCGCACCGCCCGCGGCAGTAAGGCCGTGGCTGAAGGCGCCGCGTTCAGAGACTTTCTACGATTAGGGACGCCGCCGCTCACCGAAGCTCAGCGCGCTGGTGTTTTCGGGCGCTACTTGCCGTATGCGCTGGTTTTTGGCGCGGCTGAGGATTGGGCGCGCGGGTGCGAAGGGCTCGCGGATGGACGGGTAATGGCGGGAACTGGGGAGTGGTTTACTGTTCCCGCGTGGACCATAAATGAGGTCAAAGAGGTTGCTCCAAGGGAGTTCGCGGCCGAAGTGGAAGCATTCTATGCGCGCTGCGCCTACGCAATTGGCCATTCGAAAGCCGCTCCTCAGCGTCGTAGGTAGGCGTTTTTGGTTGATGGGACGGTATTTTGGCGGCCTGGGAATATTGTGCATCTTGGCAGCGTTGGTTAAGGTGTACCGGTCAGTTCGATAGACTGGCCGCATTGCTGCACCACTGCTAGTACGACATGGCCACAACACGGCGCATGCGGAACGTGGGGGAGTGTGACAATTCAATAGGGGGTGATCGGTTTCGACGATGGTTGTGTTCGTAAAAGAAGCGGGTCGAGGATGCAGGGTTATCTCGTTAACGATCTCTGCAAACCAATAGGTGCCGATTCTAAGCGCACCGACTTCGCCCTCGCTGCCTAAGCGAGCTTCGAAGTCCGTCAGCCCGGAAATGCTCTCGTTCCGGTAACTGGCGTCGTTTAGAGAGCCACTGCTCATAGCCTTTGTCGTCGAGGTTATGGGGACTTTTAGGCGACTGAGCCTGTCAGCG
>JAJYRW010000081.1 GCA_021793895.1 Actinomycetes bacterium | reverse complement strand
GACGCAGGACCGGTCGCAAGGGTTTGCTGACGCACTTGAGACTTGCGGCCTGTCTGTCGACCACCGCGTATCGGCCGAATTCACTGTAGAAAGCGGTGAAGAGGTCACTTCGAACCTGCTGCAAGCGGCACCTGAGATCGATGCGATCTGGAATCACGATGATGACCAGGGCATCGGAGTATTGGCCGCTATCGACGCAGCGGACCGCGATGAGTTCTTCCTCGTCGGTGGCGCCGGCTCCAAGGACATGATGGAGCTCATCCAAGATGAAGACTCCTTTGTACAGGCCACTGTTGTGTATCCCTCCACGCAGGCCGCTGACGGCATCAAACTGGCACGCTTGCTTGTGCAGCAAAAAGCCATGAGCGATCTGGTTGAGGTTGAGGTACCGCGCTTGATTAACCTCTACGCACCGGTAGTCACTAAGGACAACGTCGACGAGTACCTGCCGATGTCCTTCGAGTCCTAGGTCGAACGCAAAATCTGCCCCCGGTTGTGGTGGCCGCGCAAAACCGCGGCCACCACACCACAAATCACAATCCAAGATTGGTGACATTCATGAGTCTTCCGCAAGCTCCCGCAGATGAGCGCCCGCAACTTCGCATCGGCATGATCGGGTACTCATTTATGGGCGAGGCGCACTCGCAAGGCTGGCGAGTCGCCCCGAAATTTTTTGATCTGCCACTCAATCCGGTGATGCAGACCATCGTTGGCCGCAATGAAGAGGCTGTGGCCCAGGCCGCCACGCGCCTTGGTTGGAAAACCTACGCCACGGACTGGCGCGCCGTCGTTGAAAGCGATGAGGTCGATTTAATCGATGTGTGCACGCCTGGCGACACGCACGCTGAAATTGCTATTGCAGCGTTAAAAGCTGGCAAGCACGTGCTGTGCGAAAAGCCACTAGCTAATTCCGTCGCCGAGGCCGAAGCAATGGCCGCTGCGGCGGAAGTGGCCGCGAAAACCGGCGCCAAGGCGATGGTTGGATTTACCTACCGCCGGGTGCCGGCGGTGGCGTTGGCGCGCGAAATGATCGCGGCGGGAAAGATCGGGCCAATTCGTCAGGTTCGAGCTCAGTACTTACAAGACTGGCTCGCCGATGAGAACGCTCCACTTGCTTGGCGATTGGATAAGGAAAAGGCCGGCTCCGGTGCGCTAGGCGATATTGGCGCTCACATTATTGATCTGACTCAGTACATGACCGGCGAATCCATCACCGGGGTAACCGGCATGCTGGAAACTTTTGTGAAGGAGCGGCCCGTTGCGGTTGCCTCCAGCGGGCTATCAGGCGAAGCGGGCACTGAGCGAGGCCCGGTTACCGTTGATGACGCGGCGCTGTTCTTGGCCCGTTTTTCGGGCGGGGCTATTGCCACGTTCGAAGCCACGCGCTTTGCCTGGGGCCGCAAGAACGCCATTCGCATCGAAATCAACGGGACAAAGGGTTCAATAGCCTTCGACTTCGAAGACATGAACGTTTTGGAGTATTACGACGCGGGCGATGACCAGCAAACGGCCGGCTATCGCCGCATCATCGCCACCGAAGACGTCCACCCATATATTGCGGCCTGGTGGCCCGCGGGGCACGGTTTGGGCTATGAGCACGGCTTTGTGCACCAGGCTGCTGACCTGGTGCGCGATATTGCCGAGAAGAAGCAACCATTGCCCTCATTTGCCGACGGTTTGGTCGTGCAACGCGTTTTGGCCGCCGTGGAGGAATCCAGCGATGCCGGCACCGTTTGGACTGACGTTTCCTAAGCACAAAGGAGTGAAGTTTCATGGCACGACCCATCACACTATTTACCGGCCAATGGGCAGATTTGCCCTTTGAAGAAGTCGCGCGACTGGCATCATCGTGGGGTTATGACGGCCTCGAAATTGCCTGCTGGGGCGACCACTTCGACCCGTGGGCAGCGGTAGAAGATGACAGCTACATCCCCGCAAAGCGGGAGGTCCTTGAACGCCATGGCCTCAACGTTTACGCAATTTCGAATCACCTCAAGGGCCAAGCCGTCTGCGATGATCCGATCGATCAGCGCCATCGCGATATGCTGCCTGATCGTATTTGGGGCGATGGTGACCCCGAGGGCGTGCGCCAGCGCGCGGCCGAAGAAATGAAGATGACCGCCCGCGCAGCAGCGAAGCTGGGCGTAAAGACGGTAAATGGGTTTACCGGTTCATCGATTTGGAAGTACGTGGCAATGTTCCCGCCCGTGGCGGATGAACTCATTGACGCGGGCTATCAAGACTTTGCTGACCGGTGGAATCCCATTCTTGATGTATTTGAAGAAGAGGGCGTTCGCTTCGCTTTAGAAGTACACCCCTCCGAGATCGCCTATGACTATTGGACAGCCGAGCGCACCTTGGAGACGATAAATCGGCCCGAGGTCTTTGGTATTAACTGGGATCCAAGCCACTTTATGTGGCAAGACCTCGACCCGGTGGGTTTCTTGTGGGACTTCAAAGATCACATCTTCCACGTTCACTGCAAGGACTCCAAGCGCCGGGTAAACAACGGCCGCAACGGGCGCTTGGGCTCGCACTTGCCCTGGGCTGACCCGCGCCGCGGCTGGGACTTCATCTCTACCGGTCACGGTGACGTTCCCTGGGAAGACTGCTTCCGAATGCTCAACACCATCGGATATGACGGCCCCCTCTCCGTGGAGTGGGAAGACGCCGGCATGGACCGCATGATCGGTGCACCTGAGGCGATCAAATTTGTGAAGACTTTCGCCTTTGACCCGCCCGCGGCGGCATTTGACGCAGCTTTCAGCACCCGCTGATAGCTCCAAAAGCGCGGCCCGCTGTTCCTGTCGGGGAGCAGCGGGCCACTTTCGAAACTGACTCGCCGGTCAGTTTCTGAACGATCGTTCCTTGAACGATCTGAAGGGAGGTTCTCTTCTAAAGACATCCCCACACGTATTTCAATCTCTCAATGACGAGGAGTTAACGTGTCAATCGTTAAGAAACGATCGGCTGTTGCCAGAATACGCGCAGCAGTTGCGCTCGGCACAGGGACGGCCCTGTTATTACCTGCGGGAATAGCAATGGCTGATGAGCCTGAAGCCGAGTACTCAGTTTTAGTATTTTCGAAAACGGCCGGATTTCGACATGGATCGATAGGGGCCGGAAAAGACATGATCACCCAATTGGGTGAAGAGCATAATTTTCATGTTGATCTCACGGAAGATTCCAGCGACTTCACGGACGAAAACCTAGCCGACTACGACGCTGTGGTCTGGCTCTCGACAACAGGAACGGTCCTGAACGCGGAACAAAAACTGGCCTTCGAAAATTACATTCAGGCAGGTGGAGGTTATGCGGGAATTCACGCGGCATCGGATACTGAATATGAATGGGACTGGTATGGCGGCCTGGTAGGCGCCTGGTTCGACAGTCACCCCGAAAACCAGGAAGTTAATCTCAAGACGACAGATCATGTTCACCCGTCGACGGCGCATTTCCCGCCGGCGATGGACTGGTTCGACGAGTTATATAACTATCGAACCAACCCCAGAGGCCAAGTCCATGTGCTGCAGGAATTAGACGAGAAGAGTTATTCCGGTGGCAATATGGGAACAGATGACCACCCGATCACGTGGTGCCAAGATTACGATGGTGGTCGTGCTTGGTATACCGGACTCGGCCACACGGACGAGGCCTACGAGGATCCGGTTTTTCAGCAGTTGATCCTCGGCGGAATTGAAACCGCTGCGGGAGTTGTTCCCGCGAATTGTTCGGCCACGCAAAGCGATAACTTCGAAAAAGTTTCGTTATCTGAGAACACTTCTAATCCCATGGATATGGCTCCGTCGCCCGATGGTCGGACGTTTTACATCGAGCGCGATGGACGCGTCATGGTGGTCGGTGAAAACGGTGGTGTGAAGACGGCGGGCCGGTTGGACGTCACCCTCGTCCAAGAATTCGGACTCGTAGGCATCGAGCTGGATCCGAACTTTATTGTGAATAATTGGATATATCTGTACTACTCACCTGACGGTAGTGACAGTGACCGTGTATCCCGTTTCACCCTTGAGGGTGATGTGCTTGATATTGACACCGAAGAGGTTCTGCTAGAGGTTCCGGTTCAGCGCGATGAGTGCTGCCACGCCGGCGGTGCCCTGCAATTTGACTCGCAAGGGAACCTATACATTGCCACTGGGGATAATACAAACCCCTTCGCCTCTGATGCATATTCTCCTCACGATGAGCGCCCAGGGCGTGAAGCATGGGATGCTCAGCGCACGTCAGGTAATACCAACAGCCTTTCCGGAAAAGTTTTGCGCATCACGCCACAGGATGACGGGAGCTACACCGTTCCTTCTGGGAACCTTTTCGAGAATGCGGACCCAGATCTGACGAAGCCGGAGATTTTCGCAATGGGCTTCCGCAATCCGTTTAAGGTGGGTATTGATAAGCGAACTGATGCACTCCTTGTAGCTGACTACGGCCCTGATGCCAGCACAGCTGATCCCGACCGCGGTCCGGACGGGCGCGTGGAATGGAACATCGTTGACGAGCCCGGTAACTATGGTTGGCCCTTCTGTCATGGCGGCGAGTCATACAATTACTACGACTTTGATACGGGCCAATCCGGACCAAAGTGGGATTGTGACAATCTGGTTAACGTTTCTCCTAACAACACGGGACTAACTGAATTACCACCGAATGTCGAACCCGATATCTGGTATGGGTACGGGACAAATCCGGACTTCCCAGAAATTGGAGGCGGCGGAGCCCCCATGGCGGGCGGCGTGTACCACTATGACGATGGCCTCGATTCGGAACGAAAATGGCCCGAATACTGGGATAACAAGGCCATCTTCGGCGAATGGAACACCAACAAAATGTTCTCATTCGACATGACCGACCCGCTCCACGTCACTGATATCGATGAGATCTTTTCTGAGTGGACGTTCAAGCGTCCACACGCTATGCGCTGGGGTTATGACGGAGCACTATATGTAATTGAATGGGGAAGCGGTTTCGGCGGGGACAACGCTGATTCAGGGCTTTACCGCATTGATTATGTTTCCGGCGACCGCTCTCCCATCGCACGGCTAAGCGCTGATAAAACGAATGGCTCGCTCCCGCTAGAAGTCACATTCGATGGTTCAAATTCGCGGCATCCAGATGGTTCGGATTTCACCATGGCGTGGGATTTCGGTGACGGCAGCCCAGTAGTGAGTGGCGAAGAGATCGTCCAGCACACATATGTTGATGCTGGCACATATACGGCAATGCTCACTGTGACTGATGAGTTTGGCAAAGAGGCGATTTCGTCAATCGAAATTACGGCGGGAAATACCGCTCCAACCGTAGATGTGCAATGGCCACCGCAAGGCGGTTTCTTCGAGTGGGGTGATCAAATTGACTACGAAATTGACGTTACAGATCCCGAGGACGGCGATATTGACTGCCAAGAAGTTGTCACCCAGCCTGCGTTGGGCCATGACGAGCACGCGCACCCGTACGATTTTTATTACGGATGTGAAGGACGCCTTGTAATTCCGGGCGATGAGGGCCATGCTGGCGCCAATATTTTTGGCGTGATCACAATGACGTACACCGATAAAGGTTACGGGGATGCTCAGCCACTGCGCACGCAAGAAGTAGTTGTTCTGCAAACGAAGCGCAAAGAAGCTGAATATTATTCGGATACTGGACGCGTGGGAGACCATCCTGAAGGTGATCCCGGCGTGCAGGCTGAAAAAACATCTGATCCGCTCGGTGGTTACTCGAACGTCGGTCATATCGAACTAGGTGACTGGTTCTCATTCGACCCGGTTTCCCTGGTTGGCATTGATTCGATGTCGATTAGGGGTGCCTCCGAAACAGGCGGTTCCCTTGAAGTGCGTTTGGGAGACCCCGAAAACGGTGAACTCGTTGGTTCGGTTGACATTCCGGCAACTGGCGGATGGCAAGAATGGGATTTCTTTGACATAGAAATTCCCGATGACGTGTCGACTGATTCTCAGTCGTTATACATCATAAATACCGGCGGCCAGTACAACGTGAATTTCGTTGATTTCGACGGCAAAGGTGTAACTGCAAACATGCGCCCGGAGGTAGACGTCTCGGCCGATCCTGAGTCTGGTCCCGCGCCACTGCCGGTCAACTTTACGGCTGACGCAACTGATCCAGAAGGTGATGAAGTCACTTTCGAATGGAACTTTGGCGACGGGAATCACTCCACTGAACAGAATCCCACCCATGTTTATACTGCGCCGGGAACCTACCGGTCTCGCGTCACAGTGACTGACCAGGGTGGTGCTGTTAATGAAGAATCCGTGGAAATTCGGGTTTCCCAGCAAGGCATGATGTGCCTGGATGGAAGATCCGATGGATTTGATGGTGATGAACTCGATCACAACCGGTGGGACACCATCATTCGCGAGAGCCAAGACCTGCGTGTCGAAGACGGTCACCTGGTAATTCCAACAAGTCTCACGGACATCTACGGCGCAGGTGGTGACACTCCGAATATCGTTCTGCAAGATCTGCCGGACGGCAACTTCACAGCCACAACGAAACTCACCTTGGACGCGGAT
>JAJYRW010000080.1 GCA_021793895.1 Actinomycetes bacterium | reverse complement strand
CCGATGAATGGATAAGAAAGGACCTCATTGAGGCCGCTTTCGGCCAGCGTTTGGGAAATGGAGCGACGCGAACGCTGGGCGGAGGTCAGCCCCTGCCCCGGTGGCGCCAGCGGCAGCTGGGAGGGGATTTCGTCATAGCCGCGCAGGCGGGCGACCTCTTCCACCAGATCCACCGCGCAGACCAAGTCTGGTCGCCAAGATGGCGCCGTGACCAGCCAGGTCCGAGAGTCATTGCTGCCCTGGACCTCGGCGCCGATGTCTTCCAAGATCGTGCGGATTTGGCCCGCTGTGTAGCCAACACCGGTTACGCGGCGCACCAGGTCAACCTCAAACTCAAAACCCGGCGTCGCGGGGCGCTGATCGAGATCGGTGGCGGGCTGATCGGCTGTGCCGCCGCCGTATTCCACGAGCAGTTCGACGGTGCGCTGGACCGCAGCGGGAGCCAGATTGTGATCGACGCCGCGTTCAAACCGCTTCGAGGCCTCGGAGTGGAGGCGGAAGCGGCGCGAGGTGCGCGCGACGGTGACGGCGTCGAAGTGGGCTCCTTCGATGAGGATGTCGGTTGTGGCCGGTGTTACTTCCGATCCCATCCCGCCCATGACGCCGGCCAGACCCAGCACGCGCGAGCCCGGGCCCTGCGGTGAATCGCTAATCACCAGGTCTTCATCGTTTAAGGTCCGTTCAACCGCGTCGATCGTGGTGACCTGCTCCCCCGGCTTGGCGCGCCGAACCACTATCGGCTCGGCCACCTTTGCCAGGTCGTAAGCGTGCAGTGGTTGCCCCAGCTCCAACATGACGTAGTTGGTGACGTCTACCGCCAGCGAAATTGGGCGCATGCCGGCCTGGTTCAAGCGGCGCTGCATAAATGCGGGCGATGGCTGCGCGGCGCGCACTCCGCGCACAATTTGGGCTACGAAACGGTCGCAGCCCGGCGTGGCGTGGAGGGGATTATTATCTGCGATTTGCACTTCGAAGCCTGCCCCGGTCCTGGGCAGTTCAACGCGGGCCGGATCGGTGAAAGTACCGCCCGTGGCGTGAGCGTATTCGCGGGCAATGCCACGCATGGATAGGCAATAACCCCGATCTGGGGTCACGTCTACTTCAACGACCTCTTCGTTTAGGCCCAGTAACTGTAAGGCATCAGACCCGATGGGGGCATCGCTGAATTCTTCGCCCAGAACCAAAATTCCCTCGTGATCGTCACCGATACCCAGTTCGCGCACGGAGCAAATCATGCCATCGGACACGTGGCCGTATGTTTTGCGAGCTGAAATGGGAAAGGGGCCGGGCAGTACTGAGCCCGGAAGCGCAACCACGACGTGATCACCGGGTTGAAAATTATGGGCACCGCACACAATGCCGCGCGGCTGGCTTTCGCCCACATCCACCAAGCACCAGTTGATGGTCTTACCGTTTTTTTGCGGCTCCGGCTCCAAGGTCAGCACTTTGCCAACGACGATGGGGCCGGTCAGTTCTGGCCGATGGATCGCTTCTTCCTCCAGGCCTACCGCAACCAGGGAATTAGCGACATCTTCGGCCGTGGTTCCCGGTGCGACGTCAACATATTCGGCCAGCCACGTCAGCGGAATGCGGGTCATTAAATCTCCATCCCAAATTGCTGGGAGAAGCGAATATCTCCCTCAACAATGTCGTGCATGTCAGCCACCCCGTGCCGGAACATCAACGTGCGTTCCAATCCCATGCCGAAAGCAAAGCCGGTGTAGCGGTTTTCATCGATGCCACAGGCGCGTAAAACATTTGGATGCACCATGCCGCACCCGCCCCACTCGATCCAGCCGGTGCCGCCGCAGGTGCGGCACTCAACTCCCACCTCGCCGTGGCAATTGAAACAGCGCACGTCCATTTCAGCGCTCGGCTCAGTGAAGGGAAAAAATGAGGGGCGGAGCCGGGTTACCGCCTCCGCGCCAAACATGGCCTGGGAGAAGTGGTCCAAAGTGCCCTTCAGGTGCGCCATGGTCAGGCCCTCGGCAACTGCCAATCCCTCCACCTGGTGGAACACCGGCGTGTGTGTCGCATCAAGTTCGTCGGTACGAAACACCTTGCCTGGACAGACGATAAAAACGGGCGGCTCGCGATCTAGCAGGGCGCGCGCCTGGACGGGAGAAGTGTGGGTGCGCAGCACCATACCGCTGTTTTCCGGCGCGACGTAGAAAGAGTCCTGCATTTGGCGCGAGGGGTGATCCGGAGCGATGTTTAGGGCATCGAAGTTAAACCACTCCGCCTCGACTTCTGGGCCTTCGGCGACTTCCCACCCCATCGCGATGAAGACGTCCGCAATGCGCTCTTGCAGCAATTGGAGCGGGTGGCGCGCACCCAGCGATTCCCCGGATGGAATTGTCACATCGACGGTTTCTTCGACCAGAATCTGCGCATCTCGCTGGGCTTGCAGCACTTCTTGTCGCGCGGCGATAGCGGCTCGAACCCGGCCCCGTGCTCCCCCAATTAACTTGCCCGCATCGGCCCGCTGGGAAGGCTCGAGACGCCCGATGGACTGGTTCGCGCGCGCAAGGGGGCTGCGGTCCCCGTCATGGGCCAACCGCGCTTCTTTTAACTGGGCAAGGTCGCGGGCATCAGCTATTGCTTCCAGCGCCGCGGCGAGGGCCGCCTCGACCGATTCGGGCGCTAATAAGGTCTCATTACGCCCATCAGTGGTTGAACCGTGCTTCGACATACTTGCCTTTCTGATTGTCCACTGCTGTCAGGCAGTTTATGCCCCCCTGTGTGGCAGTTTAGGCCCCGCGTTTTGCCGGCTGCTCGCGGCGCTGGATCCGGGCGGAAGCATAAAGGCACAGCGCGGCCGCCGTGGCTAAATTTAGTGACTGAGCAGCGCCGTGAATCGGTATACGCACGGTGGCATCGGCCAGTTCTAGCGCGTGAGCATCGAGACCGCGCGCCTCGTTTCCGAATAACCATGCCGTTGCGGTTCGCAAACTCGGCTGCGCGGGACCACGAACTATTTCATCTTGGAGGTCGTCTAGGTCATGCCCGCCGGTACCCGTGGCAGCTAAGACTTGCGGGCCGGCGTCCGTTATTTTCGCAATCGAGCTAGCCAGATCCACATCTGTGATCACGGGAAGATGGAACAGTGAGCCGGCGGTTGCCCGCACCACTTTCGGATTGAAAACATCGACGCTGCCCCGCGTCATAATGGCCGCTTGCGCGCCAGCCGCATCCGCCGTGCGAATAATCGTTCCCGCATTACCCGGATCCTGGTTTTCATGCAAAACAACCAGTAGGCGCGGGTTCTTTGCCAGCAGTTCCGTCAGATTTTGGGCCGGAATCGGCGCCGTAGCTACAACGCCTTGCGCATCCGTGGAGATAGCGGCAACCACCTCGGCGGTAGCCGGGCGCAACCACGCAGCGCGCTGCCGTGCCAAGACTGTAATTTCGGGGTAGCGCTCAGCAGCCGCTGGCGAAATCAGAATTTCTTCCGTAACGCCGGCTCGAACGGCTTCCCGCACCGCTTGCGGCCCCTCGATTAGAAACCGATTTTTGCGCTGACGCACCGAACGCCCAGTAAGAGCCCGAATTGCGCGAACCCGATCACTGCGCGGATTGCTCAACATGGGCCCAGCTGGGCGTTCAGTCATGGCTGCTATTGGCTTCAGCGTAAAGCTGCTTTAGGCCACGTCGCTCTTGGGAGCCGAGGTGTTAGCGGGCAGGGCATCTTTTGCCGTCTGAACCAGCGCGGCGAAGGCGTTGGCATCTGAGACTGCCAGTTCCGCCAGATTGCGGCGATCAACCTCGATACCGGCGGCCTTCAGCCCCTGGATGAAGCGGTTATAGGTCAGCCCTTCAGCGCGAGCCGCCGCGTTGATCCGCTGAATCCACAGCCGACGGAAATCATTCTTGCGGGCCTTGCGGTCGCGGAACGAGTACGTTCCCGAGTGCAAAAGCTGTTCTTTGGCCTTGGTGTAGAGGCGAGAGCGCTGGCCGCGGTACCCGCTGGCCTGTTCCAAAGTTGAACGACGCTTCTTGTGGGCGTGTACTGCCCTTTTCACGCGTGCCACGTGATGCTCCTTAAAGTAGGGGGAAAATCTTAAAGCTCAGGACTACTTGCCGAGCATCTTCTTAACGGCGGGAACGTCCGCTGCGGAAACTGCCTGATCCGGTGCGAGACGACGCTTGCGCCGGGAGCTCTTAACCTCCAGGTAGTGGCGCCTATTGGCCTGCTCGCGCATGATCTTGCCGCTTCCGGTTACGCGGAAACGCTTCTTAGCTCCCGAGTGGGTCTTGTTCTTCGGCATGGCTGCCGGCTCTCCTCAATTAGGCCGCACCGAAGTGCGGAACAAACTCCCTGCTGCCGCGGCGGCGACAGCAGCATGACATGCGATCGTGCTGGTACTTATCGGCACTGACGCGATCGCAAAACCTATTCTGTTAGTCAATGCGCGCTTGACTTAAGCCTTTTCGCGCATTGGGCATAGTCAGTTCGCGCGCTTAGCAGCCTTTTTTGCCTGGGCTTGCTTGCGCTCCTGGCGCGCCTCGGCTTTTTTCTTGTGCGGTCCAATGACCATGGTCATGTTACGACCATCCTGTTTGGGCGCGCTTTCTACCGAACCAAGATCAGAAACCTCATCAGCCAGCTGCTGCAGCAAGCGCATGCCCATTTCTGGTCGGGATTGCTCGCGACCGCGGAACATGATCATTACTTTGACCTTGTCCCCGCCCTTCAAGAAGCGCTCAACATGGCCCTTCTTGGTTTCGTAATCGTGGGAGTCAATCTTCAAACGAAAACGAATCTCTTTGAGCTGGGTGTGCGCCTGATTGCGCCGCGCATCGCGGGCTTTCATGGCGGCTTCATATTTATATTTGCCAAAGTCCATTAACTTGCATACCGGTGGACGGGCGTCCGGGGCGACCTCGACCAGGTCAAGATCCGCCTCCTGCGCCAGACGCAGGGCGTCTTCAACGCGAACAATTCCTACTTGCTCGCCATTGGGTCCAACAAGTCGGACTTCGGGAACCCGAATCCGATCATTAATACGGGGCTCGCTGATGTGCTGCTCCTAACGCTGCGATGGACATTCCGTACCGCACGAAAAAGGCCTTCGTGCGATGGTGCGCGCGAAGGCCTCAAACCAGCGGGAAAGCGTCTAGACTTGGCTCGACGCGTAAAACGCCATCATCGATGGAACGCAATACCCCAAAACCCAGCCCCAACAATTAGTATGTGGAACTCAGGTGGGAGGAGGCCTCCACTTACACATCGGCAGGTGCCGACCGGTAACAGAGGAATACTATCAGAATGTCTGAACCAAGTTCACATCCAGATCGCGCCGATCACGCGCCAGGTGCAGCGCCCGGACCACCTAAGCCGCCGGCGACCAGCAATGCCAGCGCGCCCCCACCGCCCCGGCCAACCGATGCTCCCGCGTCTACCCCGGGCGTATCAAACGATCCCGCTGCGGGCCGGCGCGCGGATTCGAATGATGTCAATGCCCCCGGATCCGCGTTTGCAGACCACCCCACTCCCCCGCGCCAGCGCGGCCGCAAACGGCCGTGGGCCCTGATCACCATCTCCATCGTGAGCTTTCTCCTGCTTTTAGGAGTCAGCGCGGTTGCTGTCTATCTCTACCAAACCACTGAAGCTTGGGAAGGTCGATCCACTGCCCTAACGAGTCGGGTGCAAGATCTGGCCAATGAGGTTGCCACGGTATCCGAAGAACTAGAGGCTACTGCCCAGGCGCTTGATCGCACCGAAACTCAGCTCGACAACGCGCGGGATCGCATAACGGAACTTGCTGATGAAAAAGCACAACTGGGTGATGAACACGCGGTACAGCAACGCCTCGTTGAGTATCAAGAGCATGTCAGTGAAATATCGGCAAACGTACTGTCGGCGCTGGATGAATGTATCGATGGTCAAACTCGGGTGATTGAATACCTAGAAGATCCCGAGCGCTATGACGAGGACGATGTGGAGCGGGTCCAAGAAGAAGTCGACGACTACTGCGCTGAAGCAACACGTGCCTCGGAAGAACTTGTGGAAGAATTATCAGAGTGAGAGCCCGCTGCCTAGTTGCGATCACCGCTATCGCGCTGCTTCTAAGCAGCTGTGGGGCGCTACCGGCAAAACCCGAACCACTGGGCCCGACCCCGCGCGGTACCTCGACCGCCGAATACGCCGATGATGCGGATAACTCGGGATCTCCAGACGGTTTCCAATCAGCACAGCGCATCGCGGTCCGCGTGCGAAATGTGGGCTGCCAATCCCTGTCAACGGGCTCGGGGTTCGCCCTGGATGACAACACCCTGGTCACCAATCGCCACGTAATTGAAGACTCTTCCGAATTGCAGCTCGAAACCTATGACGGGCGCGATGTGGCCGTTGCCGCCTCCACCGTGGCAAGTTTTTCCGACCTCGCGCTGGTCACCACGGCCGACAAGTTGCCGCAGGTCGCGCCCATCGCGGAAGAAGACCCCGAAGTGGACGACCTAGTCACGGTTGTCGGGTACCCCAGCGGCGGTGTATTGACGACGTCGCGGGGGCGAATATTGAGCACGGAAGAAGATCCGCTTCAGGTGAACTTGGGCGAGGTCTTTTATACCAGCGCGGCGGTGGAGCCAGGATCATC
>JAJYRW010000079.1 GCA_021793895.1 Actinomycetes bacterium | reverse complement strand
CTCGGCGCCCACTCGGGGCCGATTCCTTACTCGCAATCGCTTAATTGCGGCGCTGGCGCGTGGGACCGTGGTGGTGGAGGCTGCGTTGCGCTCGGGCGCACTCAGTACTGCCCGACACGCCGTGAAGCTGGGCCGCCCATTAGGCGCGGTACCCGGCCCGGTTACCTCCATGATGTCGGCCGGCTCTCACAGCCTCATACGTGAGGACGGCGCGGTTTGTGTCACAGATCCGGCGGAGGTGGCTGAACTTGTGGGAAATATTGGCCGTGATCTAGCGCCGGAGAAAAAGGCTGAAGAACAAACCCTTTTCGACACCCTAAATGAAGATGAAGCCGCAATTGTTGAAGCACTGCCGCTGCGTAAAGCCGTGAGCCTCGAAAGCGTAGCTCGCACCGCAGCGCGCAGTTTAGATAAAACGATGGCCACGCTGGCCAAATTGGAAATGCGCGATATCGCCTGCCGAAATGGCAGTTTGTGGAAGCGGAATATCTAACACCGCCTGTTGGTTCTTGTGCTCATTGCGCAAGCGCGACAGGGTGGAGGTCGTGGAACAAACGCAACGCGCTGTCAAAGCTGGCGACTTAGCACTAAGTGTGCCGCAACAGTACATTGACCACCTAGCGTGGGAGCGTTCCCACTCTGATCACACGGTGCGCGCATATATCGCTGATGTGCAAAGCGCCCTGGACTTTGCCTCCGAGCACGGCGTTCAAGCACTGGAAGACCTCGACACACCGGTGCTGCGCAAGTGGCTGGCGCAAATGCACGCAAGTAATGCTGCTCGCTCTACTATTGCCCGACGCGTGGCGGCGCTGCGTGCCTTTTTGAGCTGGGCGAAGCGAACTGGCAGAATTTCATCGGATCCAGCAGCGCGCCTGCAAAGTCCGAAAGTTAATCAACATCTGCCCGATGTGCTGACCGCCGCCGCGGCTACCGAGATATGCGAGCGGGCCGCTGAACTTGCTTCCGACCAGGATCCCGTCGCACTGCGCGACTGGGCATTGATTGAAACTCTGTATTCGTCCGGAGGGCGTGTTGGCGAAATAGTAGGGGCCGACGTAGATGACCTAGACCGGGAGCGAAAGGTGATCCGGCTATTTGGCAAGGGCGGCAAGGAGCGCGTTGTTCCAATGGGGGAGCCAGCCGTTCAAGCCTTGGAGGCATGGCTGGCTACTGGCAGGAAGAAACTGGCACGCTCGAATTCGCCGCCCGCGCTCTTCCTCGGCGTGCGCGGTGGCCGGCTGAACCAGCGCGCGGCCCGTGAGGCGATAAATAAACTCACAACGAGCCAAGACGCTAAAGGTGTTTCCCCACACGCAATGCGTCACTCGATGGCCACGCATCTTTTAGAAGGAGGCGCTGACCTGCGGTCCGTGCAAGAAATACTTGGTCATTCGAGCCTGGCAACGACTCAGCGCTACACCCATGTGATGGGTGATCGACTCCGCGCCGCGTATCAACAAGCCCATCCGCGAGCATGATGACTGAACGAGATAAAAATCGAGCCTCCCAATCTGCGGGTTCTCCACTCGATGAACGTGCCGATGACGCCACGCGCATTAGCAGGCTGTGGTCCCGATATAAAGAGAGCGCTGATCAAAAATCCCGGATGAGCTGATCATCGAATATTCTCCACTCGTGCGGCAAGTCGCCGCCCGAGTCGGCGCGGGCCTACCGAGCCAAGTAGAGCACGCGGACTTAATTTCCTACGGCGTTTTTGGGCTAATCGATGCAATCGATAAGTATGACCCCGAGCGGCCCGTGAAGTTTGAGACCTACGCGATCGCCCGAATTCGCGGGGCAATCATCGATGAGTTGCGCTCGCTGGATTGGATCCCACGTTCCATTCGCTCCCGAGCTCGAGAGGTCGAGCGCGCGCACGCCGATCTTGAGGCGAAGCTGCACCGCACCCCCAATGCGCGGGAAATGGCCGACCACTTGGAAATCAGCGCGGAAGAGTACCGTTCCACCATCAACCGACTATCTAATCTAAATATCATCGCCCTTGATGAAGTGACTTCCGCCGGTTCGGATCGGACCGAAACTATGACCCTCCTCGACACCTTGCATGATTCCAATGCGCTGGATCCGGCCGGGTCAATGGAATTTGAAGAGACGCAATTTCTCCTAGCGCGCGCGATTGACCAGCTCGGCGAGCGCGAAAAATTCGTCCTGGCACTCTACTACTTTGAAAACATGACGCTCGCCGAAATTGGCGCGGTGCTCGGAGTTACTGAATCCCGGATCTCTCAAATGCACACCAAGGCAGTAGCCCAGCTACGAGAAAGGCTCAGCGGCGATTAGGCCTAATCGGTGATCGGCGGTAGCAGCACAATAGGTGGCCACTGACTGGGCCATAACTGGAGCGGATTTCGGTATTGCCCATGGCGCCGCAATCCCACGTGCAGACAGGTTTGGGGGTCACAGTGGCTGGTGTGCGCAGTTACGGCGCCAATTACGTCACCAGCTTGAACCGCACTTCCCTTTGCCAACTGGGACGATACGGGCTCCATGCTCACCAGGTCACCATTGTCCAAGCGCACTGTCACCACGGGCCGGTTAGCCACCATCCCTGCAAAGTGCACCGCACCAGCCGCTGGAGCGCGCACCTCCTGCCCAATTTGCGCGGCTAGGTCAATGCCGCGGTGACCCGGCTGCCAGTCCACTTCCGGCGGATCAAAACCTCCCACAACCTGAAACGGAGTAACTGGAAAGTTCGCATGGTCTTCCCTTGCCTGCGAGTCTTCCAGTGAATCAGAAGCTGTCACCGGCGCAGCCGGGTTCACTATAAATATAAGCATCGTTGCAGCCAGAAGACTTAGTAATCGCGATATTTTGCGCATGGGTCCACCGTGCCCAGTTTTTAATCTGTAAAAATGCCGCACCCATAGCCCTGCGGTTCCCTCCAACTGGGCGCTGGTTGGGGATCACTGCCGCCTAAGAATAAAGGCGCCGCACCGATGATCCATCGGTGCCCATGTTGGGCGGGTAAACAAAGATCCGGCCCCGTGGTGCAAAGAAATACGTTTCGCGTAGAATCATCGACAGCAACCGGTGTGCCGGTTGACTACACGCACTTCTTTCTGACGTCGTCGTTTTAATAAAGCGGCGACCAGGCCTCACACCCCGGTCCAAGATGCTTGGAAGGTGTCGCGCGCGAAGTGCTAGAGCAGCAGCCAACCGGCTGTTGCAAGAACCGGAGGCGAACCCGAGTTCGCCGTGAGATAAGTGTGGCTTAAGGGCCACCAGAAGGACTAACCATGGCCGTCGTCACTATGCGACAGCTCCTCGACAGCGGTGTCCATTTCGGCCACCAGACTCGTCGCTGGAACCCCAAGATGAAGCGTTTCATCTTCACCGAACGCAACGGTATTTACATCGTTGACCTGCAGCAAACGCTGGAGCACATCAATAGCGCTTATGAGTTCGTGAAGCAAACTGTGGCCCACGGCGGGCACATTTTGTTCATCGGAACAAAGAAGCAGGCCCAGGAACCGATCGCCGAACAGGCCGCGCGGGTGGGAATGCCATACGTGAACCAGCGCTGGCTGGGTGGAATGCTCACCAACTTCACCACGGTGCACAAGCGTCTGCAGCGGTTGAAGGAACTTGAAGAAATTGACTTTGACGACGTGGCAGCTTCGGGCCTGACCAAGAAGGAACTGCTCGTTCTCAGTCGGGAAAAAGACAAGCTGACCAAGACACTGGGCGGAATTCGCGATATGGCGAAGGTCCCCTCGGCAGTTTGGGTTGTTGACACCAACAAGGAACACCTCGCGGTAGACGAGGCCCAAAAGCTGGGTATCCCCGTTGTGGCAATTCTTGACACGAACTGCGATCCGGATCTGGTCGACTACCCAATTCCGGGTAATGACGATGCAATTCGGGCAGTGTCACTCTTGACCCGCGTGGTTGCTGACGCGGCCGCCGAGGGTCTCATGGCGCGCCACTCCGGTGGCGCCACGGGCGAAGAAGAAGCTCCGCTGGCGGAGTGGGAACGCGAACTTCTCGCCGGGGAGGGCGAGGCTGCAGCCTCCACCTCCTCCGCTGAGCCGACGGCCCAGCCTGCTGCGGCAGAAACAGATGCTGAAGCGAGCGCTGCCGCTGCCGGTGCTGAGGGCGAAACCGCTCCCGCTGACGCAGCCGGACCAGCAGAAAAGGCTGAAACACCCGGCGACGAGGCGGCTCCGGCGGTAGCCGCGGCCGAAAAAGCCGCCGCTGCTGATCAGGCCGCCGCGTCCGCTGGTGAAAGCGCAAAGGCCGCCGAGTCCGAGCAGGCAGCCCAAGAGGCTGCACAGCCGGCTGAAGAGGCCGCTGGTGAAGAAGCCGCCAGCGAAAAAGCTGCTAGTGAAAAAACTGCTGGCGATAAAGCCGCCGATAAGCCCGCTGACGCCTAACAACTTTAAGACAGGAGTAGTCATTTAGATGGCTAATTACACAACTGCCGACATCAAGGCGCTGCGTGAGCGCACGGGCGCCGGCATGCTCGACGTTAAGAACGCGCTCGATGAGGCTGATGGCGACGTAGACAAAGCGCTTGAAATCATTCGAGTCAAGGGGCTGCGCGGCATTGCCAAGCGCGAAGACCGCGCCGCGGCCGACGGCGTCGTCGTTGTTGATATTCGCTCCGGCGACGGTGGCGAAGTGGGAACAATGGTTGAGGTTAACTCCGAAACCGACTTCGTTTCTAAAAACGAGGAGTTCGGCAAGTTCGCGCAGACCGTTTTGGCCCAGGCCGTAGCTACGGGAACAACCAGCGTTGAAGAACTCCTTGCGTCAACCACACCCGAGGGCACGGTTTTGTCCGAGGTGGTTTCCGAGGTAGCAGCCCGCCTGGGCGAGCGCATTGTCGTCAGCCGCATCGGACGGGTCACCGGTGAAAAGGTCACCTCTTACCTGCACAAAACCAACCCGGACTTGCCCCCGCAGTTGGGCGTGCTCGTGGCCACCGACGCCGCCGGCGCCGAGGTCGCACGCGATGTGGGAACCCACATCGCCGCCTACTCGCCCAAATACCTCACGCGGGATGACGTACCGGAAGAAACTGTGGCTGATGAACGCCGCATTGCCGAAGAAATCGCGCGCAATGAAAATAAGCCCGAACAGGCCATCCCCAAGATCATCGAGGGACGCGTCAACGGCTTCTTCAAGGAAAACGTCCTGCTGGACCAGGCATACGCTAAGGATCCCAAGCAGACCGTCGCTCAGGTATTCGAAGCGGTCGGTGGCAAGATCACCGGGTTTGATCGCTTCCGAGTCGGCGCTTAATTGATACGTGTAACTGTGGCCCTCGCTTCGGCGGGGGCCACAGTTATAACTAGGTCTATTGTCAATAACAGCAATCTTTTACTGCCCGCGTGAGAAAGGACCAGCCCGTGCCCGCACCTGAGAATTCCAACCCTAACTCCTCCGCATTGGCGGAAGGCCAAGTTGCAGCATCGGGTCCGCCGGCAGATGGTTCACGTCGAGTTTTGTTAAAGCTTTCGGGAGAGGCCTTTGGTGCGGGCAGCATCGGCCTTGCTCCCGACGTCGTATCGCGCATTGCGCAAGAAATTGCCGACGCCGTCAAGGAGGGTGTGCAGGTCGGGATTGTCGTCGGGGGCGGGAATTTCTTCCGGGGAGCCGAACTTTCCAAGCACGGTCTGGACCGGGCGCGCGCCGATTACATGGGCATGTTGGGCACGGTTATGAACTGTCTTGCCCTGCAAGACTTCTTAGAAAAAGCCGGCGTTGACACCCGAGTACAAACCGCTATCACGATGGGCCAAGTTGCCGAGTCATATATTCCACGCCGCGCGATCCGGCACATGGAAAAGGGCCGGGTTGTTATTTTTGGCGCCGGTGCGGGCATGCCGTATTTTTCGACCGACACCGTGTCGGTCCAACGCGCCCTAGAAATTCACGCCTCGGTAGTGTTGATGGGCAAGAACGGGGTAGATGGTGTTTATACCGCTGACCCAGCAATCGACAGCTCCGCGGTAAAATTGGATCACATCTCCTATAACGATGTGCTCCAGCGCGGATTGAAGGTTGCTGACGCCACCGCGTTCAGTTTGTGCATGGATAACAACATGCCCATGGTCGTCTTTGGCATGGACGGCCCCGGCAATGTCACTTCTGCACTGCGAGGTGACAGAATTGGAACACTTGTATCTTCAAAAGAGGGAGCCTGAGCGTGATTGACGAAACACTTCTCGACGCTGAGGAGAAAATGTCCAAAGCAGTCGAGGTTGCAAAAGAGAATTTCTCAGGCATCCGCACCGGACGGGCCAACCCGGGTATGTTTGCGCGCATCATGGTTGATTACTACGGTGCCCCCACGCCGCTGCAGCAGTTAGCCTCTTTCACCACGCCGGAGCCGCGCACGATTTTGGTTGCGCCGTTTGATGTCTCTTCCATCCAGGCGGTAGAAAAGGCGCTGCGCGATTCTGACCTCGGGGTAAACCCGGCCACTGACGGCAACGTTATCCGGGTGGTTTTGCCCCAACTAACGGAAGAACGCCGCCGCGATTACGTGCGGTTGGCGCGCTCGATGGCCGAGGATGGTCGCGTTTCGGTACGCAGCATTCGCCGCCGTGCCAAGGAGACGCTCGAGGGATTCTCCAAAGACGGCGATGCGGGTGAAGATGAGGTAAACCAGAT
>JAJYRW010000078.1 GCA_021793895.1 Actinomycetes bacterium | reverse complement strand
GACATCCGCCACCGCAACGGACTCCTCCTCGCGAACACCCGCCACCTCGAGCGCCCCGATCACCGAAACCGCCCGCGAGGCGCCGGCCAAGCACCGCTCCCCGTGGCTTGAGGCCCGCACGCTACTCATTGGCCTATTGGTTTTGGCTGCAACCTTGACCGAGGGCGCGGCCAATGACTGGATCGCAGTCGCGGTGGAATCCGAAATGACCCCCGACCTTACTGAGCGAGCCTCGGAAACGGTGGGCGCAATTTCGCTGGGAGTATTCCTCACGGCGATGACGGCCATGCGCCTGTTTGGCAACGGGCTACTGGACCGCCGGGGCCGCGTATTCGTTCTGCGCCTGTCAGCTGCCTGTGGCGTTATTGGCCTGTTGCTGTTTGGCCTCAGCCCCTGGTTCTACCTCGCGGTGGTCGGAATTGCTCTTTGGGGTCTGGGCTCGGCGCTGGGCTTCCCGGTCGGCATGAGCGCGGCCTCCGACGATCCGCTCCGAGCTGCCCGCCGCGTCGCCGTCGTTGCCGCCATTGGTTATACGGCGTTCTTAGCCGGCCCACCACTCGTTGGATTTGTGGCGGATCACCTGGGCTACCGCAACTCATTGCTGTTAATCGCAATCCCCATGGCCATCGGCTTCGTTATCGCGGCCAAGGCGGCGCCGCTACCGGGATCGCGCACCGCCCTCCACGAAGAAGCGTTACGCAATAACGCGCGAGAGCGTAGTGTTAAATCGTGACCACCCCGCTTCGCGAACTGACGACGCTGCGAGTGGGAGGCCCGCCGCAAAAAATCGTCACTGCGACCACCGAAGAGGAATTCACCACCGCAATCGCCGAGTGTGACGCTGCTGGCGAGCCGCTCCTGGTCCTTGGTGGCGGCTCCAACCTCGTCGTCGCCGATTCTGGTTTTCCCGGCACAGTTGTCCACGACGCCCGGCGCGAAATCCACGTACCGGATATCTCGGCGTGCGCGGGTGTTTCCGTCTCCATCACCGCGGGAACAATTTGGGACGACGTCGTGTCCCGCTGCGTAACAGAAGGCTGGGTGGGCGTGGAGTGCTTATCGGGAATTCCCGGCTCCGCCGGCGCCACCCCGGTACAAAACGTTGGTGCCTATGGCCAAGAGGTCGGCGATGTGCTGGCTTCGGTGCGCGTGTGGGACCGGTTGGAGAACCGCATCCGGATGTTCGCGGTGGGGGAGTTAGAGCTGGCCTACCGCGACTCGGTGCTTAAGCGCACGCTGCTGGGCGCGACACCGCGCTGGGTGGTGTTATCTATGGAGCTGCAAATGCGCACCGGTGAGATGTCCGCACCGATCCGCTATCAGCAACTAGCCAGCTTCTTAGACGTCAACCTGGGGGACCGCGTGCCTTTAGCGGAGGTGCGCGATGCCGTCTTAGCGCTGCGCAATCAAAAGGGCATGGTGTTAAATGCGGCCGACCATGACACCTGGAGTGCGGGCTCTTTCTTCACGAACCCCATTTTGACTGCCGAAGCCGCCGGGGCGCTTCCGGCGGAAGCGCCCCGCTACCCCACCCCAAACGGGCAGGTGAAGACCTCAGCAGCCTGGCTGATTGAACACGCCGGCATTCACCGCGGCTACGGGCTGCCGGGCCCGGCAGCGGTATCAACTAAGCACACGCTCGCGCTGACTAACCGCGGAAAAGCAGCCGCCGCGGACGTGGTGGATTTGGCGCGGGAGGTGCGCGGTGCCGTCCAAAATCAATACGGGATCACCCTGGTGCCCGAACCGATGCTGATCGGGCTGGAACTCTAGGGCCGTTAGTTTTGGAGCCAGTCATCAACTTCTTTTATCCACTGCTTCTTGCTGCTATCACTGGCGCGGGAGGCGCGTATCGAACCGCGGGCTAGTTCCGCAATTTGGCCATCGTCGAGCCTGTATACATGCCGCGCGTTTTCGTACTGATCTAACAGTCGCTCGTTAAATAACAGCGGGTCATCAGCGCCCAGGGCAATGGTGGCTCCGGCCCGCAACAGTTCGGGCACCGGGACATAGCTTAGTTCCGGGTACACGCCCAGGCTCACGTTCGAGGCCGGACAGACCTCTAACGCGATTCCGCGCTGGATGATTTCTTCCAGCAGGTCCTGGTCCTCAAAAGCTCGCACGCCGTGCCCCAGCCGGTCCGGCGCAAGCGTGTCAAGCACTTCGCGCACATGATCGGGACCCAATAGCTCCCCGCCGTGGGGAACCGATGCGAGTCCGGCGCGGCGGGCAATCCGAAACGCGCGCGCAAACTCCGGGGTGGCACCGCGACGCTCATCATTGCTCAAACCAAAACCAATAACCTCGCCATTGGCATCGCCCGCATTCATAGCCGCCAGCCGGGCCAACGTGCGCGCATCCATGGGGTGTTTCAGACGTGACGTCGCAACGATGACCCCCACTTCGATGCCGTGCTGCTGCCCAGCGCGAGCGGCGGCGTCCATAATTATTTCCAAAGCGGGAGTCAGCCCGCCCACCAGCGGCGCGTACGAGGTGGGGTCCACCTGAATCTCGAGTCGTTTAGACCCCTCTGCGGCGTCGTCTGCGACCGCTTCATCAATGAGTCGGGCCATATCATCGGCGTCGCGCACGCAGGCGCGAGCAGCGTCGTAGAGGCGTTGGAAACGAAACCAGCCGCGCTGTGTGGCCGGGACGCGCAAGGCTTCCCCGTCCAGCAGGGCCTCGGGCAGTCGAACGCCGCGTTCCTGGGCGAGGTCCTTTAGCGTCGAAAGACGCATTGAACCCGAAAAGTGGAGGTGAAGATGCGTTTTAGGCAGCGCTCGCAAGTCGCGCAACCGAGCGGATGAGTTACCTGACGTCATCATTGGGAGTCTGCCATCTGGCGCAGAAGAATCCATGATCGGTGCGCGTTAATAAGTGGTTGAAGGGCAGCGGGCGGAAGGGCTATTGCGCTTCGGCGATCAAAGCGGCGATGCGGGCAATGCCCTCTTCAATATTTGCATCTGAGGTCGCATATGACAGGCGCAAATAGCCGGAGGGGCCAAAAGCCTCGCCGGGCACAACGGCGACTTCGGCTTCCTCCAAAATCAGTTCTGCCAGCTCCATTGAGGTATTAGCTGTGCGCCCGCGAATTGTTTTGCCCAGAACTTGCCTGACATCGGGATAGGCGTAAAAAGCTCCCTGCGGGGTGGGGCACGTAAACCCGGGGATCGAGTTTAAAAGTTCGACGGTGCGCTTGCGGCGGCGATCAAAAGCAGCGCGCATTTCTGCTACCGGTTCCATCGGGCCAGTCAGCGCGGCCAGTGCAGCGCGCTGCGAGATATTGGCGACGTTAGATGTCAGGTGCGACTGCAAATTCGCAACGGCCTTGGTGATGTCTGTTGGACCAATCAGCCAGCCCAAACGCCAACCGGTCATCGCGAAGGTCTTGGCCACGCCACTGACGATGATGGTGGTCTGTGCCGCCTCGGGTACTAGGGCGGGCAGCGAAGCAGCGGTGGCACCGTCATAAACCAGCTGCTGGTAAATGTCATCGGAGATTACCCAGATACCGTGCTCGACAGCCCACTGGCCGATTGCCTTGATCTGCTCAGGCGGATAGACCGCCCCGGTGGGGTTAGACGGCGAACAAAGCAGGAGCACCTTAGTTTTATCGGTGCGCGCTGCTTCGAGCTGGTCCACAGTGACCAAGTAGCCGGCATCGGCTCCGGCAAAGACCTCAACCGGAACGCCGCCAGCCAGACGGATCGACTCTGGGTAGGTGGTCCAATACGGCGTGGGCAAGAGCACCTCATCGCCTGGATCAACGATGGCGGCGAATGCTTCATAGACCGCCTGCTTGCCGCCGTTGGTGACAACCACCTGCGAGGGGTCGACATCTAAACCGGAGTCCCGCAGCGCGGC
Organism: Actinomycetes bacterium; assembly: GCA_021793895.1. The sequence continues at coordinate 2,814 of JAJYRW010000078.1, read as the reverse complement.
ATCAGCAATTGCTGAGCGCAGCGCCGGTAGCCCCGGGGCGGGGGAGTAGCGGTGGTTTGCCACGTCGCGGCATGCAGCAGCGGCGGCTTCAACTATGTGATCCGGAGTGGGGAAATCCGGTTCGCCGGCTCCGAAGCCAATGACGGGACGTCCGGCGGCTTGCAATGCTTTTGCCTTGGCGTCAACGGCCAGGGTGGCAGACTCAGCAATGGCACTAATGCGTGCCGAAGCCCGCCTTTGAGAAGTTGTAGTTGAAGTCGTCACGTCCTACATAGTCTCAGATTGCGCTGACAGTTTTCGTTGAAGGTATTCAATAGGCGGCCAGCAGTTCGACCTTTGCCCCCGCGATGCCGTAGACTGCTCGTCGGCGATTGACGTCTGTATGCTTCTCGCTGCCCGGAAAAGGCAGCCGGTAAGATAAGAAGTTGTCGTTGTAGGGCAGTGGCGCAATTGGTAGCGCAACGGTCTCCAAAACCGTAGGTTGCAGGTTCGAGTCCTGTCTGCCCTGCTGAGTAACTGCTATTGAAGTTGGTTACTAACTAGGAAAACCAAATAAGAGCACAGCTGAAACCCAGTTGGGCATTTACGAGTTTGAGGAACGGGAGCACGGTGAGCCAACCCGCGAGCGCATCCGGCCAGTCCGGTGCCAAGCGTGCGCCGAAGGGCGAAGCAGACCGGAAGGGCATCTTCGGTCGAATCGCGCTTTTTGTGCGACAGGTCGTGGCCGAACTTAAGAAGGTGGTTCGCCCCACGCGCGCGGAATTGATCCAGTACACCTCAGTTGTTCTCGTGTTCGTGCTGATCGTTATGGCGTATGTGGGTTTGATCGATTTTGGTTTCGGTCGACTCACACTCTGGGTTTTTGGCGGTTAGTGATTTTCGGCTTCTAGCTTTTGGTGGCTAGTACAACTTCGCCTCGCCGGGTTAATCTGGCACTGCCAAAGTCAATTCCTAGTTCATTTTCAATAAATTCGAGTGGAAAGCAGGTCAACACGTGTCCGAGGAGTCACAGGACCCGACCGAACTTGTGGATGAGGAATCCTCGCCACAGGACGGCACGGCTGACGCCGAGGTGGCGGCTGAAGCTGCCGAAGACGTGGTCGAGGATCCGCTGGAAACCTTCAAAGCTGAACTGCGTAGCCAGTTTGGTGACTGGTATGTAATCCACTCATATGCCGGCTACGAGAATCGTGTAAAAGCGAATATCGAAAGCCGTAAAGTCAGTTTGAACATGGAGGACTACATCCACCAGGTGGAGGTCCCCATGGAAGAAGTCGTGGAGATTAAGAGCGGCCAGCGCAAGGTCGTCAACCGCGTCCGGATGCCCGGCTACGTCCTGGTACGCATGGATCTCACCGATGAGTCGTGGGGCGCGGTGCGCCACACGCCCGGGGTAACCGGTTTCGTGGGGCAGACCCACCAGCCGGTGCCGTTGACGATCGATGAGGTCGTCCAGATGCTCAACCCGCAGTTTGAGACTGAAGAGGCTGCGGAGGAAGCTGCCCCCGTTATTACAGAGGTCGACTTCGAAGTTGGCGAATCGGTCACCGTTATGGACGGCCCCTTCGAAACACTTCCCGCCACGATCTCTGAAATTAGCCCTGACACCCAGAAACTGAAGGTTTTGGTGTCGATCTTCGGCCGGGAAACCCCGGTCGAGCTGTCGTTCAACCAGGTCGCCAAGATCTGAATCACGTAAGGACCCGTAATGCCCCCCAAGAAGAAGGTCTCAGGCCTCATTAAGCTCCAGATTGATGCTGGTGCCGCGACGCCTGCACCGCCGATTGGCCCTGCCCTGGGTCAGCACGGCGTCAACATCATGGAATTCTGCAAGGCCTACAACGCTGCAACTGAATCGCTGCGCGGCAATGTGGTGCCGGTAGAAATTACCGTTTATGAAGACCGCTCCTTTACTTTCATCACCAAGACGCCTCCGGCTTCCCAGATGATTAAGAAGGCAGCCGGTGTTGGTAAGGGTTCAGCAACCCCCCACACCGACAAGGTCGCATCCATTACGAGCGATCAGGTGCGCGAAATCGCCCAGACCAAGCTCGAGGATCTCAATGCCAACGACATTGAAGCTGCAATGAAGATCGTTGCCGGCACCGCCCGCTCCATGGGCATCACCGTTAACGGCAACTAACAACTTTTAATTTTTAAACCGTGGCAGGGTCAGCGCTGGCCCGCGAAGACCACGACTGCAACTTTTTAGGAGATAGGCAGATGGCAAAGCGCAGCAAGTCCTACCGGGCAGCGGCAGCCAAAATTGACCGCGACCAGTTCTATGCGCCCCAAGAGGCATTGCAGCTGGCAAAGGAAACTTCAACCACCAAATACGACAGCACGGTTGAGGTTGTCTTCCGACTCGGTGTGGACCCCCGTCAAGCGGACCAGATGGTTCGCGGCACCGTAAACCTTCCGCACGGAACTGGTAAGACCGCTCGGGTCCTGGTCTTCGCCACCGGCGAGAATGCAGCAGCCGCTGAGGCTGCCGGCGCCGATTTTGTTGGTTCCGATGAACTGATTGAAAAGGTCCAGGGCGGCTTCACCGACTTCGACGCTGCGGTAGCAACGCCCGACCTCATGGGCAAGGTCGGCCGCTTAGGTAAGGTGCTCGGCCCCCGCGGCCTAATGCCCAACCCCCGGAGCGGGACCGTCACCATGGACGTCGCCAAGGCCGTGGAAGATATCAAGGGCGGAAAGATCGAATTCCGCGTTGATAAGCACTCCAACTTGCAGTTCATCATTGGCAAGGCGTCCTTCTCACAGGAACAGCTCGTCGAGAACTACGCCGCCGCCCTGGATGAAATCCTG
>JAJYRW010000077.1:4255-6733 GCA_021793895.1 Actinomycetes bacterium | reverse complement strand
CAAAACATGATTTCGGATGACGTCACTGACCCGGGTGCGGATATGTCAGATTTGGTGGCGATACTGCAAGCGGCTTCCGGTGGCGGGGTGCTGATTGGCAAAGATTTCAACGTGCTTTTCGCCAATAACGCCGCCGGCCAAATGTCTCTGCTGCATCAGGGCCGGTTCACCTTGCCCGCGGTGCGTAAATTGTGCCATTTAGCGCAAACTGAACAAACGGTGCAGCGCATAACCATCGAGGTCCCGCGCAGCTCGCTGCGCTCCGACAACGGATTTTCCACGATGGTCTTGGAGGTGCGGGCCATTCCACTTACGCAGCGGCGCGTAATGCTGATCGCCGAAGATCGCACGGGCGCCCGGCAATTGGACTCGGTACGCCGTGACTTTGTGGCAAATATTTCGCATGAATTAAAAACGCCGGTGGGCGCGATCTCGCTATTGGCCGAGACCATTGGAGATGCCGCGGACGACTCGGAAGCGGTCCGGGAATTCTCGGGTCGAATCCGCCGCGAAGCCAGTCGATTAGATTCGCTTATTCACGAGGTCATGGAACTGTCACGGGCCGAAGCGGCCGCTGCGGTCAATCATCCCCGCCTCGTTTCTGTCGATGCCCTAATCGCCGATGCGGTGGAACAAAGTACTACCGCCGCCGCCGCGCGAGACATCACGCTGGCAATGGCTCCTGAAACGCAGACCCGGGTGCGCGGTAATCACGACGTTTTAGTGATGGCGGTGCGAAATTTGCTGGATAACGCTGTGAACTACTCCCCCGATGGGTCGCACGTGGCTATTGGAGCGCGTCCGCGTAAAGGCCGGGTAGAAATAGCGGTTATCGACCACGGCGCGGGGATCGATCCGAGGTTGCAGCCGCGAATTTTTGAAAGATTTTTCCGGATTGATCCCGCTCGCTCCCGCGACACGGGCGGAAGCGGGCTGGGATTGAGTATTGTCAAACACGTCGCTGCCGAGCACGGCGGCGACGTCCAGGTGTGGTCGAAACCGGGCCACGGATCCACGTTTACGCTGCGCCTGCCGCAGGCGAATGAGGAAGACGAGTGACACGGATTTTAGTTGTCGAGGACGAGGAGTCCTATCGCGCTCCTTTGACCTATCAACTCAAACGCGAGGGCTATGAGATCACCACCGCTATTAGCGGCGATGAGGGCCTCGATAAGTTCCGACGTTCCGGCGCAGATCTGGTGCTTTTAGATTTAATGCTGCCGGGCATGTCGGGTACGGACGTGTGCCGGGAGATCCGCCGCGATTCAAGCGTTCCCATCATCATGGTCACCGCTAAAGACACCGAAATTGACAAGGTCTTGGGGCTGGAGTTTGGTGCGGATGACTACGTGACCAAACCCTATTCCTCCCGCGAACTCATTGCCCGCATCCGCGCAGTGCTGCGCCGCCACCACACAGACAACGAGGAACCGCTGGAAGAGTCGGTGCTCCAAGCCGGGCGCATCGTGATGGATACCGATCGCCACCGCGTCGAAGTTGGCGGCCAGCCCGTGTCATTTCCCCTACGCGAATTCGAACTGCTCGAGGTTTTATTGCGCAATGCGGGCCGCGTTTTAACGCGCGGCCAACTAATAGACCGCGTTTGGGGCGCCGACTATGTCGGAGACACAAAAACGCTGGACGTGCACATCAAGCGGCTGCGGTCAAAAATCGAGGTCGATCCGGCTGCGCCCACGGTGATAACCACGGTGCGCGGCCTGGGTTATCGGCTCGAAGATGAGTAATTTCTTGCACTGTTTACCCGGCGTTCACTTTCGCCTCTAACTTCGGTCACTTACGCCTTCTACCTTCAAGATTGTCCGTGGAAAACCACGGGATGAACCTCGTAGGAAGATTTGCTAAAACACCATGCGAAAGCACTACGCGATTGTTGCCGCCGCAGTTGTTGCGGTGGGTTTAAGTGCATGCGGCTCATCTGACCCGCTATCCGGGCAAGATTTACCAGAAAACAGTTCGGATGCTTCGGGATCAGCCAGTGCCAGTGATAGCCAAAACTTCACCGCCGATCTGTCCGGCACGCTAACCGGGGCCGGGGCCAGTTCCCAGGAATCGGCCATGGACGCCTGGCGCGCCGGTTTCCAAGCTCACTACCCCGACACCACCATCACCTATGATCCGGTGGGCTCCTCCGGCGGTCGCACCCAGTTCCTGGAGGGCGGTCTAGCGTTTGCCGGCACCGACTCTCCCCTTTCCGGTGATGAACTTGAGCGCGCCACAGACCGGTGCCATGGGGCGGGTGTGCTGCAAGCTCCGCTTTACATCTCGCCCATTGCGGTGGTTTACAACTTAGAGGGCGTGCCGGAACTGAAGTTAACGCCGGACAATCTCGCGGCAATCTTCAACGGCGATATCACGCAGTGGGACGATCCCGCGCTCCAAGCCGATAATCCAGACGTCGACTTACCCGATATGCGCATAACGCCGGTAAACCGCTCCGATGGCTCGGGCACCACCGAA
>JAJYRW010000077.1:0-4245 GCA_021793895.1 Actinomycetes bacterium | reverse complement strand
TCCGATCTTTTAGCCGCGGCCGCGCCCGAGGCCTGGCCCCATGAACCCAGCGATACTTGGCCCCTGACCGGTAGTCAGTCAGCCCAGGGTACCTCTGGCGTGGTGCAAACCGTCCAGGGTGGCAACGGCACGATCGGTTACGCCGACGCCTCTAAAGCCGGTGACTTAGGTATTGCTCAAATTCAGGTCGGCGATGAGTTCATCACCTACTCGGCCGAAGCGGCCGCCGCGGTTGTTGATGCATCCCCCCGCCAAGAAGAGCGGGAGGAGCACGACATCGTAATTGACCTAGATCGCACGACCGAGGCGCCCGGCACTTACCCCCTTGTACTGATTTCTTACTCGGTGGCCTGCCTGGAATATGAAGATCAGGCCGAGGGGCAAATGGTCCAAGAGTTCCTGCGCTATCAAGCATCAGAAGAAGGGCAACAGCAGGCGGCCACCGCCGCCGGTTCGGCACCAATTTCTGATGAGCTGCGAAGTGAGATCACAGCCGGTATTGAGGCAATCGAACTTCCATGACTGATGTTCCCGCGTCAAAGTCCACCGGCAGGCTTGCCGATCGACTTTTCCGCCTAACCGCAACCGCGGCTGGAGCGACAATCTTAGTCGTTCTGGCCGCGGTCGCGGCGTTTCTCATTATCCAAGCGCTGCCCGCCCTGCGTGCGGGATCGAGCGTACTGGGCTCTGAAGTTGGCTGGTTTCCGGACGGCGACTCGCTCGCCGAGTTAATTGGGCCGCTCGCTTTTGGAACCGTCCTGGCCGCGCTAATTGCCCTAATTATTTCCGTGCCCGTATCGGTGGGGGTGGCGCTGTTTTTAAGCCATTTCACGCCCCGGCGTCTGCAAGGAACGCTGTCGTACCTGATTGATTTACTCGCGGCGATCCCCTCGGTTGTCTACGGATTATGGGGCGCGTTATGGCTTTTACCCCGGTTACAACCGGCATGGGATTTCTTGGGCGACCACCTGGGATTCATTCCGCTGTTCGCCGGCCCGGCTGCCACTCCCCCACGCACGATCCTTTCGGTAGGGATTGTGCTGGCAGTGATGATTTTGCCCATCATCACCTCCGTTGCCCGCGAAGTATTTTTGCAAACCCCGCGTCTAAATCAGGAAGCCGCACTGGCGCTGGGGGCGACGCGATGGGAAATGATCCGGCTCGTGGTTCTTCCCCACGGGCGCGGCGGTGTTACGGGCGCGGCGATGTTGGGCCTGGGCCGAGCCCTGGGCGAAACAATGGCGGTGCTGATGATCCTAAGCCCCGGCCTGACCTACTCGTTTCAGTTGCTGCAGGCGGGCCAGCACCAAACAATTTCGGCCAATATTGCAGCTCAGTTCCCCGAAACCAATGAGCTGGGCATGAGCGCGCTCATTGCCACCGGTTTAGCGCTGTTCCTCATCACTCTCATAGTCAACATGGTGGCGCGCTGGGTAGTTTCTCGAAGCACGAAAGCGGGCCAGAGCTAATGTCACAAATTTATTCACCGCTAAGCACCACGTCCCGGCGCCGGCGCTTTACCAATCGGCTGTTTCAGGTGCTGATCTATGGTGCTTTTGGGCTCGCCCTCATTCCGCTGATATCCGTCTCATGGACCGTTTTAAGCAACGGCTTTGAACGCTTGAGCCCGTACTTCTTATCGGTGACCATGCGCGGTGTTTATGGCGGAATGGATGCCGGCGGCATCTACCACGCCATCATCGGCACTCTGTTAATTACGGCACTAGCCACGGCCATCTCGGTACCAATTGGCCTCCTGGTTGCCATTTATCTCGTTGAATATGGGCGCGGCAGCCGGCTGGCACAAGCCGTTACGTTCTTCGTTGATGTCATGACCGGGATCCCGTCCATCGTGGCGGGCCTGTTTGCCTACTCGCTGTTCGCCGTCATTTTTGGCCCCGGCGTTCGCTCCGGTGTGGTGGGTTCGGTGGCCCTGTCGGTGTTAATGATCCCAATTGTTGTGCGCTCCTGCGAGGAGATGCTGCGGCTCGTCCCCAACGATTTACGCGAAGCCTCCTACGCACTGGGCGTTCCCAAATGGCTGACGATCATCAAGGTGGTGCTGCGCACCGCAATTGGCGGGCTGGGTACCGGAATCACCCTCGCTATTGCCCGAATTGTGGGCGAAACCGCACCGCTGCTCATCACAGTTGGCGTCATTGACTCACTTAATTTCAATGTTTTTGACGGTCGCATGATGACGCTGCCGGTATATATCTATGGCCAATACACCCAGGGGCTGGTCCCCTGCGCGGCCGATGCCGTCGATTGCATTGCCGAAATCAACTATGACCGCGCCTGGGCCGCGGCGCTGACCCTAATTTTGCTGGTGATGATCCTGAATCTGGGGGCGCGCCTGCTCACGAGATATTTTGCACCGAAAGGGGACCGCTAAAAATGGCGAAACAAATTGAGATTTCCGATCTAGATATTTTTTATGGCGATTTCAAGGCCGTATCCGACGTTTCTATGACGATCAATCCGCAATCGGTTACCGCTTTTATTGGGCCCTCAGGGTGCGGTAAATCCACACTGTTGCGAACGATCAACCGCATGCATGAGGTAGTGCCGGGCGCTTCGGTGCGCGGGAACATCAAGTTAGATGGCATCGACCTGTATGGCAGGAACGTCGACCCGGTAGCGGTCCGACGCACCATCGGGATGGTTTTCCAGCGGCCCAACCCGTTTCCTTCCATGGGCATTGCCGAGAACGTGCTAGCCGGGATTCGCCTAAATAACGGGCGGATTTCGCGCAACGAAGCTGCGGACCTGGTAGAAGAGGCGCTTACGAAGGCCAACCTGTGGAACGAGGTCAAAGATCGTCTCGACCGCCCCGGAGCTTCCCTGTCGGGCGGGCAGCAACAGCGTCTTTGCATTGCGCGGGCAATTGCGATGCGCCCGGAAGTCTTATTAATGGACGAGCCCTGTTCAGCGCTGGACCCGATTTCCACGCTCGCAATCGAAGACCTCATCACCACGCTGAAGGACGACTACACAATCGTGATAGTCACCCACAACATGCAACAGGCCGCACGGGTTTCTGATCGCACCGCATTTTTCAATATCTCAGGAACTGGCGCGCCCGGACGCCTGATTGAAATGGACGAAACGGCCACGATTTTTTCGACGCCCGGTGAAAAAGCGACCGAGGACTATATCTCTGGGCGATTCGGGTAGCGCTGCAGCGCGTTGCGCAACAACTTAAGGTCTTCCGAATCCAAGCTGGAAATAAAGCAGTTCCAGGTGCGTTCGCGATGCCGACTCACTTCGAGCCCGCGATGCATTTGCGCGGCGGCCAAGTCCGAACAGGTTCCTGTGGCCCAGTACTGCCATACCCGGCCCTGCCGCCGCCGGTCTACCAGCGCTTTGGCGTAAACATTGCTCAAAACCGTGGCCACCGTTGTATAGGCCAATTCGTCACCTTGCTCGGCAAGATGGTCGCGCACTTCCCGCGCCGATAATTCGGCCTGGGTGCTCCACAGCGCGCGCATGACGCGATCTTCCAAAGGCCCCAAAGACACCGACGTCGCAGTGGTGGCGGATTCGCGCGTGGTCGATGTGGTGGTGGATTCCCGCGTGGTCGATGTGGTGGTGGCGGATTCGCGCGTGGTCGATGTGGTGGTGGCGGATTCGCGCGTGGTCGATGTTGCGGTTTTCGCCATGATCTAACTCCTTAGGGTGATCAACAGTCCCTCAATATCGAAGTGCGGCTGCAATCTAGTAACTCTAGCGGTTTCAGGGAATTTCTCGTGCAGCCACAGAGTTGGGCATCACGACGGCGAAAACGCCATGTAGAAGTACACTTCGATCGAACCTCTTTACAAGCGCCACTTGGAGTGCGGCATTTCATCATCTACTATCGATGATAGTAATAGGTGTTGCTCCACTTGGCCCCTTCCAAGTTTGAAAGACGTACCTTGAACTCTGCCAAGACTGACAAAAGATCCAATTCCCCCACCAAGAGCGCAAAGCGCCGCTCACTATTGGTGCCCATACTCATCGCCGTCGTGGCGGTTGGGCTCATCGTCTTTAGCCTCACAGGCGGGGATGATGAAAATTCAGCCCCCACTGCGACGCCCACGCCAACCAGTACGGATAACACCTCCGAACCGGAAGAAGATTTCCAACCCACGCAACCCGAGCCCTCGGATGAGGAAATTGATGAAATGGTGGCCGAACTATCGACGTTCTCCCACCGCGAGGCCGACGATCCACTGGCAATGGGCGACGTGGATGCACCGCTGG
>JAJYRW010000076.1 GCA_021793895.1 Actinomycetes bacterium | reverse complement strand
CGATCTGGCTACCACGCTGATGAGATTTTAGATCTGAGCGACGGGCCGAAGCGGTATGCGGGTTGGTCGGCCTGTTACCGCCGGGAGGCCGGTTCGCATGGCAAAGACACCCGGGGAATAATTCGGGTTCATCAGTTCCACAAGGTGGAGATGTTCAGCTTTGCGCCCATTGAGGAGGCCCCGGCCGAACATGAGCGCCTCTTGGCTTGGGAAGAAGACATGCTGGCCAAGGTCGAATTGCCCTACCGGGTGATTGACACAGCCGCGGGTGATCTGGGAGATTCAGCAGCACGTAAGTATGACTGCGAGGCGTGGCTGCCAAGTCAAAACCGGTTTTTAGAATTGACCTCCACTTCGAATTGCACGACGTTCCAAGCGCGTCGGCTTAAAGTTCGTGAACGTACCGCTGATGGCAAGGTTCGCACCGCCGCCACGTTGAACGGCACGCTGGCCACCACGCGCTGGCTTGTGACACTGCTGGAGAATCATCAGCTTCCCGATGGTTCGGTACATATCCCGCAGGCGCTGCGGCCGTACCTGGGCGGGGTCGAAAAAATTGAAGCACCGTAATTTTTAAAGAATTCATTAACGTTTAGGCCCTTCAAATTAATCATCAACGCTCAAGCCTCGTCAGATTGCTTGGCGAAGCTTAATCGGGGGAAGCGCGATAATTTGCGGGCTGTAGAACAGTAAAGGTTTTAGTGACAGCAAAGACGATTTCAACTGATTCGCAATTAACCAGGCCGGCTCCGGCGACGCCCATCGAGATTTCGCGGGCGCTTAGCGCCGCACGCTCCACTGCATCGGAGCCCACGGAAGCACCGTGGATGGTTGCGCTCGATATTGATGGGACGATCGTTGATTTCGACGGCGAAATGACCCGCGCGATGCGCCAAGCGATCGACGATTTAGTGGCCTCCGGTGCACACGTTGTGCTGGCGACGGGCCGTTCACTCCTCGCCACGCGTGCAATTATCGAACAACTCGGACTTACCGACGGCTGGGCAATCTCTTCCAATGGCGCCATTACCACCCGACTCGACCCCTCTCTGCCCGGAGGCTACGAGATCTCCGACACGATCACCTTTGATCCGGGTCCGGCGCTGCGGGTGCTGCGCGACGAACTACCCGAAGCGCTCATCGCTATTGAAGATGTCGGGCGCGGCCATAAACTCAGTGCACCGTTCCCGCCGGGCGAACTAACCGGGCCGGTCGAGTTCGTCGATTTCGAAGAACTGTGCGCCACCCCGGCTACGCGCGTGGCGATTCGCTCCCCAGAGCACTCGCGTGAAGAATTTTCGGCCGCGGTTACCCGCATGGGACTGCAGGGCGTTTCTTACGCGATTGGCTGGACTTCCTGGATGGACATTAATCCCGATGGTGTTAGCAAGGCTTCGGCGCTCGAGCCCGTGCGCACACGCCTGGGAGTTCCCCGCGAACACACCGTGGCCGCGGGCGATGGAAACAACGACCTGGAAATGCTGGGTTGGGCCCAAGTATCCGGTGCGATGGGGCAGGGGCCGGCGGAGGTACACGCCGCCGCCGACCTGAGCCTGGAAACTATCGATCAAGACGGGCTGCTCCCGCTATTGGCTGCTTTGACCAAGTAATCGGGCACTATCGTGTATTTGACCCGGTAAGCGGGCGCTATCGCGCGTTTGACCCGAATCTGGCGCTATATCGCGGTGGGGAACAATGGGCGCCATGAAGATGGTTGCTACTGATCTTGATGGAACAATCATTCCCCACGGTGGTTCAATCTCCCAGCGCACACTGGACGCGTTCGCGGCGTGTGAGGAAGCCGGCATCAAAGTCGTTTACGTAACGGGCCGCCCGCCACGCTGGTTGGATCCGGTTGTTGAAGTCACTGGACACCGCGGTTACGCGATCGCCGCCAACGGAGCGATGGTCATTGACGTTGCCCGCGAGCAGCACGTGACCGTGCATGGAATCCCCACCGAAGTGGTGGAAGAGGTTGTCCACACCCTGCGCAAAGCAGTTCCCGATATTGCACTGGCAGTAGAAACGCCCGAACTTTTTTGGATCGAATCGGCTTATCAGCACCGGCGGGATCCGCGGCCAGCCGAGGGGCTGCGCCCGGTGCGCGATACGGAAACTGAGCGCTACGCCGACCGCGTTGAAGACCTCATAGATGGCTCGCATCCCGTCATTAAGATTGTGGGCCGCTCCGCCGAACTGGGGGTTGATGAACTGCTAGCAGTCGGCCGCGAGCACGTCAATCACCTGGTGGCCGCCACCCATTCCAGTGTGGACGTGCCCCTGCTGGAAATGAGCGCAAAAGGTATTACGAAGGCCACCACGCTGGCGGAACTGGCTCAAAGCTGGGATCTAACGCCCGCCGACGTCATCACTTTCGGCGATATGCCCAACGACGTCGACATGCTGCGCTGGTCCGGCCACAGCTATGCCATGACGGGGGGACACTCCGAAGCAATCGCCGCCGCTCAGCACGTCGCACCACCAGCAAGTGAGGACGGCGTCGCTCAGGTTTTGGAGCAAATGCTCGCCCAGCTCTAACTAACGCGCAGCACTAATTTGCCGAAGACGTCGCCCGAATCGAGGTCCCGGTGCGCTTGGGCGGCGTCGGCAAGGTCATATTCGCCGTGCACAACGGGCATCATTTTTCCATACTCGTACCAGGGCAGCGCGCAGGCGGCCGCCTCCGCGATGATTGCGGATTTTTCAGCAATCGAGCGGGACCGTAAAGTCGTACCTACAATTTTGGCGCGGCGGGCCATGAGTCTTGCGATGTCTAATTCACCCTTGCGGCCCTTTTGCATGCCGATGATCACGAGAGTGCCGTCAGTGGCGAGCATTCGCAGATTTTCATTTAGGGCCCCGGCACCTAGAACGTCGAGAATGACATCCACGCCTTGACCATCAGTAAATTCCCGAACCCGCTCCACGACGTCTTCATCGCGGTAACTGATCCCTAAGTCTGCGCCTAGTTCTTCGCAGCGCTCAGCGCGCTCGGCACTGCCGGCGGTGGCGATGACGCGGGCCCCGCGCAAGCGGGCCAACTGGATGGCGAGGGAGCCCACTCCGCCCGAGCCACCAACGATCAGCGCGGTCATGCCCGCGGTGAGCCCGCCGGCATACACCAAGTTCGCCCATGCGGTTGCGAGAGCTTCCGGAATTGCTGCGGCCTGGTTCAAAGTCAGGTTTTCGGGAACCGGCATAACCTGCCCGGCGGGCACCGCCACCTTTTCGGCATATCCACCGCCCGACAAGAGTGCCATGGCGCGCTGGCCGACCTGCCAGTTTTCAACGTTTGCGCCCACGGCGCTGATCGTTCCGGCACATTCCAAACCGGGCCAGGCGGGCGCTGAGGGTGGCGGCGGGTAATTACCGGTGCGCTGCAGGAGATCGGCGCGGTTTACTCCCGCCGCAGCGACTTCAATTATGACGTCGCCCGGCCCCGGATCAGGGGCGGGAACATCGGAGATTGTCAGGACTTCTGGGCCCCCAGGTTCGGCAATGGTGACAGCACGCATGCGTTCAAGGCTACGCCCGTTGGCATATGAAAGGATGTTTAAGGCTGGACTTTTGACTTGGGGCAACCACTACTCCGTTTGGGTGACACCCAGCGGGGTGTGGGTCAACGGTGGTTCATAAACGGCCGAACATTTACTAACGGTGCGGCTTTGAGGAGGTAAGGGTATGCTGCGCAGGCTTGGGATTCGCTGGAAGATTCTAGCGGTCCTTGCGGTACCCATTGCTGTTTTGACGGCGGGTGCTCTGCTCATCTCCTTTACCGCTGTTGACGATTCCCGAGCGACGCGCCAGGTAGCAAATCTTATTGCCGCGGCCGAAGACATGCGCTCAGTTGTGGAGTCCCTCCAGCATGAGCGCTATGCCTCGATGCGCCTGATTCAAACTTCGCAGTCCGCATCTGACTATGAGGCAATAGTTAATGAGGTCGAACAGTCCCGGTGGCTCACCGATGAATCGCTAGCGACCCTGGATGCCCACACCGACATAATCGACTTTGATGAGTTAGATCCTCACGTTTTTGAACTTGTAGCTGAGACCGTCGAAATTCACGGCCGTCTTGAGGCATTGCGCCCCCGTGTTGATACCGATGCCATCACGGAAAGCGCTGCTTTCGCCAGCTATAGCGACATTATTCGCAATGACGCGATGCTCGCCGCGCGGTTGGGCGGATTGATTGAACAGCGTGATCCGGCGGAATTCCTTTCGGCTTATTCCACGCTCGACCTGCTGACTGAGTACCTAAAACAAGAGCGCGAACTGGGCGAGACAGTTATCAACACGGCCGACCGCACTGAACGCGTCACCGAAGAACTACAAACGCTCGTCGCACTGCAGAACGAACTGTTCGATAACGCAAATTCGGCGTTGGAGGCCCTTGATACGGACATCAACATCCCCTCGATTGCGACAAATGTGGCAACGATGCGGATCCTGGTTCAGACCGGTTCCGTGGAAGCCTTAGAGCGGATGGATGTCGACGCCTGGCTCGACTCGATTAACAGAATTATTGACAACGTAGATCCCGCGCGCGCAGAACTTATTTCTGCGGCGGGTGAGCGTGCCGAAACTGCGGCTGATGATGCTCGAAATCAAGCTATTTTCACCATCGGCGCCGCGGCAATCGCCGTTGTGGTTTCTCTCGTATTGGCACTGATCGTGTCGCGCGGAATCGTTGTCCCCTTGCGCCGCCTGACCGGTGCAGCGCAGAAGGTTCGCGATGACTTGCCGCGCCTGGTGGAACAGGTAGCCACGCCCGGCGTCGGTCCGGAGACTGAACTGGAACACATTCCAGTTCAGTCCCGTGATGAGATCGGTAAGCTTGCCTCGGCATTTAATGCCGTTAACGAAACCACCGTTTCTGTTGCGCGGGAGCAAGCGGCTTTGCGCGGGTCGATTGCCGAAATGTTCGTCAATGTCGCCCGCCGGGACCAGGTTCTGCTCAACCGGCAGTTGGCATTCATCACCCAGTTGGAGCGCACCGAAGAAGACCCCGCTCAACTCGAAGACCTCTTCCGGCTCGACCACTTAGCCACGCGAATGCGCCGCAACGCCGAGTCGCTCCTGGTATTGGCGGGCATTGACTCCGGGCGCCGGCTGCGCAATCCGATGGCTGTTTCCGACGTGGTGCGCACCGCCTCATCGGAGATTGAGCACTACGACCGCATTGATTTGGTGCTGACTGCCGATCCGGCCGTTTTGGGTCACGCAGCGCTGACCGTGGCCCACCTGCTCGCTGAATTTATGGAAAACGCCACGGTGTTTTCCGATCCCAGCTCGCGCGTCGAAGTTATGACGGCAATGCGTGAGGACGGCGTCTCGATCGCAATCACCGACGAGGGCTTGGGCATGGACGCGGCTGCCGTAGCCGAAGTAAATGAAAAAGTGCGTTCTTCATCGGCTAGTGACGTAATTGGCGCTCAGCGGCTTGGGATGTTTGTTGTTGGGCGCCTAGCGGCTCGCCATGACATTCGTATCGACATTGCTTCGGCTGGAGAGGGCCAGGGCACGCGCGTTGAAGTGCTACTACCCATGGACCTATTGGATCCCACAAGTGTCGAACAGCAGCAACTTTCCCAGGCTGCGACTGTAGGGGAGGTACCGAGCACCGGATCGGTGCCGGTGTGGCCGCCGCGGCACGGTGCCAATGTAAACACCGCACCAGCGGCACCGGCAGCACAGTTGGAAGACGCTGAAGCTGGGGCGGTCCCGCCAGCGGCAACGCAGCGTGCCGGCCTCTTTACGGGATTCCACTCGGTCGGGTCCAACCCGCTGGAGTCTTTGGAGTCGGTCGATGCGGCCACGCTGGACTCTTCAGGCTCGCAAGCCTATGTGCCGTTGGTCTCGGAAAATCGCGACGACCTGGATGGGCTAAGTCGAACCGGAGTTCCCAGCACGCCGGTGGAAACTGCGGCAATCTCGCACGGCAACGCGCCGGCACTGCCACGTCGCGAAGTAGCGGATCAACCCGAACTGCCGCAGCGCTCCAGTGCTGCCGCCTCCGAACCGGCTTCTGCGGCTCAGCCGGAAAACGGCGAGCCGGCCGCTTTCGAGGACGAGCCGCAAACCGAGCTTCGGGTGTATACGGGCGCTTTTCCGACCGCAACTGGCGAGTACCCGACCTACACCGGTGAGATACCGCTGCATACCGCGGACCGACCCACATATCCCAGTCGGCGCAGTCGCCGGGAAATGCGGGCACAGCAACTTGAATCCGAGCCGTCGGTTGATCACCACATCGAGTTTGAGCCAATCGATGTGGAGGGTGCGGCGGGCACCGAGTACGCAGGCACTCCTTCCCAACAAGACCCGGCACCGCACCAAG
This sequence comes from Actinomycetes bacterium, assembly GCA_021793895.1. The sequence continues at coordinate 411 of JAJYRW010000076.1, read as the reverse complement.
ACCCGGCGCCCTACCAAGCCGGAGCCGCTTACCAACAGCGTTCCGAGGCCGGCAACAAGACTGTCGGCGACAAACCTGCTGGTGCGAAACCAAAGCGCAAGCGTTTCGGGCTCTTCGGACGTAAGTCGCGCCCAGAGCCACAAACTCCTCCGGTGCGCGAGTCGCGATTCCCCACAGCTGCTTCATTCAGTACGCAAGATGATTCGGCAAAGCCCACGACTTGGAGCCCGGAGCCGCACCTATCTCAGGGCCAGGCAGCAGAGCAGTTGACATCTGCCCATACCGGCTCGGACGCAACTACCGCTGAGACCGTCCCGGAGGCGATTACCTCCGAGCCTGACCCGATGTCGACCGACGAAACGCCAATTCCGCCGGGGACGCAAGCAGGCGCAGGTTCCGATTCGATACCGC
>JAJYRW010000075.1 GCA_021793895.1 Actinomycetes bacterium | reverse complement strand
CCGACAGTCGATGCAGCTAATTACGGTGACCGTTCGTCCGCTCCAGAAGGAACTTGCTGCCAGGTAAGCCCGGCCATGCTTAGACGTGCGAGGCACTGCAATTACGGTCACTAGCCTAACCTGATTCCTAGTGCAGTGTCACTCCCAAAGTAATTTTTGCTGGAATTCACTTTTGGCGGGCCGCCGCAATAAACGCCGCAATTTTTGCCGGATCTTTAATTCCGCGTTCCGCCTCAACGCCGGACGAAACGTCCACACCCCAGGCCCCTGATTCTTGTACGGCACGCCTGACGTTCTGCGGGTTAAGTCCCCCGGCCAAAATCCAGCGGCCCGTAAGGCGACTTTTTAAGGGTCGATAATCCCAAGACTGACCCGAGCCCGGCTTCGGAGCATCAACGATGAGCAGCTCCTCGCCGTAGGCCCCCACCGCCAAAGCCGGGGCGGTAGCCGATACCGCCCGCACCAGGGGGAGACCCAAATCTGCCAGTGCCGCAAATTCAGCCTGCGGGTAGGCGCCGTGCAGTTGGATCGCTGTAATCCCCGTTGCAGCGACCGCGGCTTGGACTTCTTCCGCCGTTTCCCCATGAAAAACCCCCACCGTGAGCGCGGCGCCCTCAATCTGGTTTGCAACAGCGCGCGCTTGCTCCCAGGAAATTTGCCGCGGGCTCTCCGTCAATAAAACGCCGATGGCATCCGCGCCACCTTCAAGTGCCGCCGCGACATCGCCGCCCCCGCGCAGCCCGCAAATCTTGATGAAGGGGCGCTGGTCTGGGCTGGTAGTTGGCATGCTCACGATTCTAGTCCTTCCAAGGGGATGCACCTGGTGTGAACCCGCAGCTGCTCCCGAGGGGACTGACGTCCCAGATTGCCTTGATCATTTGCATTTATGCTCAAATCACAAGACCCCATGAGGAGTTCTTTCCTCAGATTTTAAGGAGCACACCATGGCACGCACGTACGTCGTCACCGGCGCAGCATCAGGGATCGGTGCCGCAACTGCCAAGCAGCTGCGCGATGCGGGGCAGAATGTAATCGGAGTGGATCTAAAGGGCACAGATATTGATGCCGACCTGTCCCATGCCGCCGGGCGCCAAGCCATGGCTGATGCGGTAGCCGCCAAGACCGACGGCAAAATCGATGCCATCGTCGCCGTTGCTGGCGTATCGGAGATGTCACCCCTGGCAATCAAGGTGAACTATTACGGGATGGTCGCCACGCTTGAACTCCTGCGGCCCATGCTCGCCCAATCCGACGCCCCACGAGCGGTAGCGGTTTCCTCGATGGCGTCTTTCCAACCAAATGACGCCGAGATTGTTGAAGCATGCCTGACCAAGGATGAAGACGCCGTCCTTAATATTGCTGAAGCGCGCGACGAACAAGCACAACAGTTGATGTACGCAACGAGCAAGAACGCGTTCAACCGCTGGCTGCGCAAGGCAGCGCCCTCCCCCGAGTGGGCGGGAGCGGGAATTCCGTTAAATGCGATCGGGCCCGGTGTTGTTCTGACACCGATGACCACTGACCTGGTTGGTTCCGATGAGGGCCGCGAATTGCTTTCGGAAATGGTTCCCATGCCGCTGAATGGATACATGCCGGCCGAGGCGTGCGCCGAGCTGTTGGTGTGGCTGAGTTCGGAAGTCAACACCCACCTGTGCGGGCAAATCATCTTCATGGATGGCGGCTCGGACACGGTTCTGCGGGGCGACCAGGCCTGGTAGAAGCGACTACGTATTCACTCCGTGCAGCCTTATGCCGCCCACAGCGGTAAAAGGCTGCGCGATTCGTGCGTAGGCTGCGCGATTCGCGCGAACTAGGGTGATTCGCTCGAAAAAGTGATCAGGCCAGCGCTGAACTGATTAAGTTTTGTTGTCAGGCGCCGGAATCACGCCGCGGGCGACTTTCGAATGCACGCGCTCGCGCGCCCACTCGATCGCATCGCGTGTGTCAGAGAACACGTAGCCGTTCCGGTAAATATTTTCCGCTACGCCAAGCGCGCGCAAAATCGCGTCATGGACGCGAGAGGCCCCTGAAAGCGCAACAACAACGCCGCGGCGCTCCAAATGGTCGATCGCTTCGCCCAGTAGGCGGGCGCCAGTTGCATCTAGGTTTGTTAGGTACGACAGGCGCAAAATCACCACTTTTACTCCGCCCACATCGGTAAGGCGCATCAGGAAGCGGTTGGCTGCCGCAAAGAAGAGCGGTCCCTCGAGGCGGTAAGCAACCACGTGTTCGGCAAGGAGGGCAGCTTCTTCTTCGGAGTGGTCAGATGAATCTAGCGGAACAACTTCGAGCTTGGCGCTGTGCGCAATTGATCGCAAAGCCAGAATGATCGCGACGATTACACCGGCGACAACGGCGATGACGAGGTCGAGCATGACCGTCACCACAAAAGTTAAGACCAGGACGAAAGCGTCGCGCTTGGTAGCGCGAGATAGGGCCAGTATTCCGCGCATGTCAACCATCCGCACCGTCGTGGCCAGTAAGACGCCCGCGAGTGCGGCGAGCGGAATATGGGCGACTAGGCCACTTAAGAAGTAGACGACGGCGGTAAGAATCACCGCGTGTGAGAGGGCGGCGAGGCGGGTGCGAGCTCCCGCGCGGACGTTAACCGCGGTGCGCGCGATTGCGGCGGTTGCGGGGATGCCACCAAATACGGGCGAAATGAGGTTCGCCAGGCCCTGCCCGAAGAGTTCACGGTCCGGATCGTGGCGCTCCCCCACGCGCATGCCATCGGCGACCGTTGCTGAAAGCAAGCTCTCCAGGCCGGCCAATGCCGCAACTGCCACGGCTGAGGGTAACAGCGACTGCACCATCGAGATGTCGATGAAGTCTAAAGTCGGCGCGGGGATTCCGGCGGGCAGTTGGCCAATTGTTTCAAGGGAAATATCACTCATCGATATCGCTACGGTTGCAATAACGACGGCGATGAGCGAGGCCGGCACCCCGGGCCAGTATCGCGCACCCAGCAGCATCGCGGCCGCTACGGCGAGCGCCAAGATCAGCGGGATGATGTTGGGCGAAGCGATAAATTTCTTGACCGCATCAATAGCGACTTCCCAGACCTTCTCGCCGTCGGCGTCCTCAATTCCCAGTGCGGCGGGGAACTGCTGCAACGCGATGACGACCGCGATTCCGGCGGTGAATCCTTCGATTACGGGAAGTGGAAGAAATCTAACGAGTCGGCCAAGGCGAGCGGCCGCGAGAATGATGAGGATGATTCCGGCCATCACCCCAACCAGGAGGACACCCGGTGCGCCGTGGGATGCAACTACCGGGACCAGCACAACGGTCATTGCCCCGGTCGGGCCGGAGACTTGGAGGTTTGATCCACCGAAAATTGCCGCGACGGCGCCGGCAACGATGGCGGTGATCAGTCCTGCTTGCGCGCCCATCCCGGAGGTAACGCCAAAAGCAAGCGCCAATGGAAGGGCAACAATTGCCACAGTCAGACCCGCTAGGAGGTCCACCCGCCAAGATTTACGGGCGGGAGACCAATCGCTTATGCGCGGGAGTAATCCTGTGAGGTTTTTTAACAAAGCTCCTTTTTGTTTCAATTTTTTACTACAAAGATCCCTTCATTGGAGACGGAGAAATGCACGGCGGATAAGTCCGGAACAATAACGTCGGCGGGCAGGTCAGCGCGCTCGTGCGTAATTTCGACGGCGAGAACTTTCATGCCAGCAGCGTGCCCCGATTCACAGCCCGCTGGCGCGTCTTCTACGACCAAGCACTGACTGGGATCAATGCCCATTCTTTCAGCGCCAAGTAGGTAAGGCGCCGGGTCGGGTTTGCCGATCGTTACATCGTCGGCGGTAACCGTCACCGCGGGAACGGGAAGTTCTGTTGCGCCCAGTCGGGCATCAGCAAGGCCTCGACTGCAGGAAGTCACCACGGCGCAGCGATTAACTTCCCCCAGTTCAGTCAGTGCCTTTAGAGCCCCGGGCAGCACCTCGATCCCTTCCAGATCGTTCGTCTCAAGTTCGGTCACGCGCTGCAGAGCGGCGGCTTTTTCATCCGCGCTGCGGTCAGGCAAAAGCCGCTCGACTAATTGCTTCGCCGGGACACCATGGAATGCCCCCATCCGATCAACGGAAGACCCGAATTCCTCAGAGACGCGCGCCCATGATCGATTAACTGCGTCAATGGAGGAAATTAGCGTTCCATCAAGATCAAACAGCACGGCGGCAAACTTCTGCCCGAATAAGTCCATGCGTCTAGGATCTCATGGCCCCTAAATTTGGCGGCATGCTGCTGGTTTGATCGCTTGTTATCAACGTGGGTCATGCTTTCTCGTCCCGTGGCGGCTTGCATGATCAATAGTTTTTCTGACCAACCACAAACCTGCGGTGTGCTCATCAAATTTGTTTTCGACCACTCCTAGGACGAAAGGTTCCGCTTCAAGCGCTGGGACGTCCTGCAAAACAATCCCATGTAGATCGAGATACATCACTGAAGCCAGCCACGCTGTCCGCTTGTTTCCATCCAAAAATGGATGTGCACTGAGAAGCCCGTGCAGAAGCGCTCCTGCTCGCGCATGCACCGTGGGATACGGCGTATATCCATCGAAAGTGTGCATCGGGCGCCCCAGTGCTCCCTCAAGCCGCTTTGGATGCACTAATAAGTGAGCATCGCCTGTAAAGCCTTATTGAGCGAGACAATCTGGTCAGGCTTAAAGCAAAGCGTCACCGGGCAAGAAGTTCTAAAGTTTCCTGCCAGCGAATCATTTGTTCCTGCGCAACCGCAGCGAACAAGTCGTCATCTACGTGGCTCTCCTCCAAAATCGGCCGCTCAGGTATCGCCTGATCACAACTTGCCTTCTTGGAGTAATAACGCAACATTGCCGCTGGTGATATTTCAGTATTCCGGCCTAACGACCACGCTTCAATCCACGGCTCTTCGCTGTGCGTTAAGGCTCGTAGTTGCGCGCCATTCATCTTCCCGTAAAAGCTAGCCACCGCGTCAGTGATAGCTCTTTCATTCGGGCTTAGAACTGATGGGTTTCCTTGCCATTCGGCAATAGGCGTGTACCTGTGGTGTGTCCAGACGTTGCGCTCTACGGGCCCGTCACTCCATGCCTGTATAGAGCTGTCGAATGCGACCTCACCCGTCCACGCGAGCGACCAACACTGAACGTAATAAAGCAACTTCTGTATCTGCATCCGGCCAGTCGTCAAGGACCCTTTGTGAAAGTAGGCCGCGAAATCAAATGCTGTAGCCATTACCTCCACCTTCTTCCTGCCTGTAAGCCGCCCGACTCTTGCTACCCCAAGCGCTGGATTATAAACATTCTACGTTACACCACGCCAGGCATGAAATGATCGAGACTTTCTTTAACTCAATTTTTAGTAAGGAATATCAGGAAACTTTGTAATACTTAGGCGAAGGATCGAATTTGTGCAAAGACGGATCTCTTTAAAACAAGTCCCAATTCCTGCCAACGCGCCCATCAGGAGCAGATTGGCTTCCATCGCCGCGATCTGCCGATGGCTGCGCTTCGAGATGGCTAACCTAATGGCTCACTATTGAAAGCCTAATCTCCCAAAACTGTGGAGCCGCCTGTCGGAATCGAACCGACGACCTTCTCATTACGAGTGAGACGCTCTGCCGACTGAGCTAAGGCGGCGGGCTCGCTGGTACATCGCAGGTACACAGCGATAAGCCATCGTGAAGTCTACATTCTCCCCCGCGGCCATCCAAACGCGTCCCCGGCTTCGAAATTTAAGCAAAATTTAAGACCAGTTTAAGCACTCAGGTATACACTGACGCATTCCTTCCGCGCCGAATTCAAAAACCTCGAATTTCGGCTAGAATCCGCAGAATTTTGGGAGATGCCAGTGCTCAAGCGCAACCGCCTAATGGTCTTGTTCATAAGCGCAGCGCTCAGTGTCGGAACTCTTAGCGCGTGTGAAGAAACTGACTCTGACATCGGCGCGCAAAAGCAACCGGCTGAGACAACAGAAAACGACGCCGCTGTCCCGGAGCCGGATGATCCGCCCGAACCGGAAGGTGAAGAAGATGCCGAGGAGCTAGCCCCCGATGACGGCGATGAGGTAGACAACTCGGCTACTGATGGCAATGAAGTAGGTGCCTCGGAAGCCGATTCCGATGACGGGGATGCGACAACGCAAACAAACTATGACGCCCTCCCCACCACGGTGTGCCCCATTGATGTGCCAGCACCGATGGCTCCGCACGCTTTGGGCTCCGAGGAACCCGGGGACGGCGACCAAATCTATTGCCTCGCACACGTCACTGCGAAGGGCGATCCGGTCCATCTATATGAGGACGTAACGGAGCAATTTAAGGGAATTGGCGCTGAGCAACTGGAGAATAATCCGGATCCCGACCCGCGCGAACCGGGCAGTCTTTCCATCCAGTCCTGGCAAGTCGATGCCGATCATGAAGTCATCGTCAACATCACGGCTGTCAGCCTTACCCAAAACGAGCTGGTCTACGTGGTTCGCTCCCCGCAGCGATAAGGACATTTAAGGAAGCTATGAGTACTGCAAACAAAACGCGGAGCACAATCGTGGTTGCCTCCGCACTGGGCCTTGCGCTGGCGGCAACTGGCTGCGCCAGCATTGGTGATCGGATGGGCGAGTTCGCTTCAGAAAAGGTCTCGGAAAAAATTCTGGAAGAAGCCACCGGCGGGGACGTTGACATCAACATCGACGCCGAGAGCGGGGAAGCGGCAATCTCCGTCGATACCGAAGACGGCAGTTTCGCGTTAGGGGCAGGAACATTACCTGAACGGGGCCCGGAATGA
>JAJYRW010000074.1 GCA_021793895.1 Actinomycetes bacterium | reverse complement strand
TGGGGGTCAATCGCCACTACGGGCGTTCCCGCTCCCACCTCTAACACCGTGGGAGTAACGAGAATTGCCCCGTCGATAAGCGTGCCACTCAGGCGTGAGAGATAGCGCTTTTCCCAGCCCACGGCGGGTGAGCCATCGCCGCCAGCGGAGTAGGAGAGCAACTCGAATCCGGTGGACGCAATTGCATTTGACACCCCCTGCAGAATTTGGGTGGAAAATGGCTCAAACTCCGCCACCAAGATCCCAATGACGTTCGTCCGGTGACTGCGCAAACTGCGCGCCACAAGGCTGGATTCATATCCGAGCTCGGAAATAATCTCCAGCACGCGTTCGGAGGTTGCCGCCGCGACGCCGTATCGACCGTTGATTACTTTTGAGACTGTGGCGACTGAGACTCCCGCCACATCGGCGACGTCCTTGATTGTGACGCGCTGCGCTTGTTGTGCCATGGTGTACATCGTACCGGTACGAAATCGTTATCGAAAACGATTGACACGATGAGTTTTTCCCGGCAGTGTTAAAGATGCTTGCGTTAGTCAACGAAGACGAAGGGGCAGGAAATGAACACCAAGAAGCGCTATATGACTAAGGCAATGGCCTTAAGCGCTGGTCTCGCTCTCATCCTGGCCGCCTGTGGTGGCGGGGATGAGGGCGGAGGCTCTGACGGGTCGGGTGACGGCGACGTCACAATGACCTTTTGGCACAACTCAACTACCGGTGAAGGCCGCGAGTACTGGGAGAACACCGCCGCAGCCTTCGAAGAACAAAATGAGGGTGTCACGATCGAAATCCAAGCCATCCAGAACGAAGACATGGATGGCAAACTCCAAACCGCGCTTAACTCCGGGGATGCACCGGATGTATTTATGGCCCGCGGAGGGCAAAAACTCGCCGACGTTGTAGATGCCGGAATGGCACTGGACGTCACTGATCTTATTGATTCTGCAACTACCGACGCCGTCGGTGAAGGGGCCCTAAGCGCCTTCCAGGTTGACGGAAAAATATACGGAGTCCCGGTATCAGTCCTTCCGGGCGGCATCTACTACAGCAAGGACCTGTTTGAAGAGGCCGGAATCTCCGACACCCCCACGACAATGGATGAGCTAAATGACGCAGTAGACAAGCTCAAAGCCATTGACGTCGAACCAATCGCCGTGGGCGGCAAGGACGCCTGGCCGGCCGCGCACTGGTACTACTTCTTCGCGCTGCGCCAGTGCTCCCAAGACACGATGAACTCGGCCGCATCCGAAATGAACTTCGATGATCCGTGCTGGGTAGATGCAGCTCAAAATCTGCAAGACTTTGCCGATACCGAGCCCTTCAACTCCGGGTTCCTCACCACTTCCGCACAGCAGGGCGCCGGATCATCGGCTGGCCTGCTGGCAAACCACAAGGCCGCGATGGAACTCATGGGAGCTTGGAACCCCGGCGTCATCGCATCGCTTACTCCCGATGAAGAACCGCTGGAAGACCTCGCTTGGTTCCCGTTCCCGGCTGTTGAGGGTGGGGACGGCGACCCGGCCGCACTCATGGGCGGCGCCGATGGGTTTAGCTGCTCTGCCAGCGCCCCCGAGGAAGAGTGCGCCGCATTCTTGAACTTCATGTTAGAGAAGGAAAATCAAGAAAATTACGCGGATGCCTTCCACACGCTACCCGCAAGCCAAGAGGCACAGGGAGTTGTTGAAGAAGGAGCCCTCCAAGACATCCTGGCTGCGTATAACGACGCCTCATACGTCATGGTCTGGCTCGATACTCTCTTCGGCCAGAACGTTGGAAACGCATTGAACACCGCTGTGGTTGAAATGCTGGCTGGTGACGGAACACCAGAAAGTGTCGTTTCCACGGTAAATGACGCCGCAGCGCGGGAGTGAAGTAGATAAATGAGCGACTTCGTTGGTGAAACTCCACTGAGTCAGGCGGCGTCGCTCGCTGGCAGTGCGGACGCTGGCGAAGGAGAGATCAAGGCTCCTTCGCCAGGCCGCAAGCCGAAGCAGAGCAAAAAGAATAAGTGGCGCATTCGCTTAGAAATTGCGCTCCTTTCCGGGCCCGCCATCCTGGTATTCCTTGCCTTCGTAATTTTCCCCGTCGTAATGGCGGCCTATTACGGGTTCTTTAAATGGAAAGGCTTTGGAATCCCCACCGACTTTGTGGGGCTGCAAAACTACGCCGTAATTCTGCAAGACACCGCGTTTATTGACGCGCTGAAGCACAACGGTTTCATCGTTGTTATGTCGCTGATCTTGCAGGGGCCGGCGGCAGTGGGAATCGCCCTAATGCTCAATCGACGCATGCGTGGGCGGTCCCTAATTCGGGTCCTGATATTTGTGCCGTACGTGATCGCTGAGGTCATTGTTGCCACCGGCTGGTCGCTCATGTTGCAAACCACCGGCGCGGTGAACGACCTACTGGTGAAAATTGGGCTTCCCGATTGGACCGTGGACTGGCTCTCCGACCCAGCAATTGCCATGTGGTCGCTCATGCTGATTATTTCGTGGAAATACATTGGGTTTGCGGTGATCCTATTTTTGGCTGGTCTGCAAAGCATTCCCACTGAGCTGTATGAAGCAGCAGCGATAGACGGGGCCAGCTACTGGCAAATCCAGCGCCGTATCACCTTGCCGCTCCTGGGCCCGACGATTCGAATATGGGCGTTTTTATCAATAATCGGGTCGCTGCAATTATTTGATCTGGTTTACATCATTTGGGGCCAATATGTGGCGGCAACTGCGGGAACATCCACGATGGCCACCTACATGGTCGCCACCGGCCGCAACGCTGGCAACTATGGCTACGGAAGCGCAGTTGCGGTTGTGATGTTCATCATTTCGCTGATCGTTGCGCTTATTTACCAGCGCTTCGTGCTGCGCCGCGATACCGAGGGCGCGTTAACTGGAGGGACAACTTAAATGGAACGCTCCCGTTGGACCACCTACACCGTCGCTTTTGCGGTGGTCGGTTTTTGCCTGGCGCCAGTTCTCTACATCATCCTGGGTGGATTTCGCACTAACGCGCAGATCACCGCCGACCCCTCCGGGCTGCCCAGCCCCTGGGAATTCGGTAACTACATCGACGTATTAAAAAGTTCGCTCTTTTGGCAACAAATGAGCAACTCGGCCATCGCCGCAGTGGCCACCACCCTGGGTGTCGTGGTGCTGGGGGTTATGGCCTCTTACGTGATTGCGCGCTATGAATTTCGCGGTCGCGGCCTGATGTACACGCTCTTTGCGGCCGGGCTGATGTTTCCGATGACAGTGGCCATCACCCCGCTGTACATCCTCATTCGCGGTGTGGGGCTGATGAACAACCTGGGCGGGATTATTCTGCCGCAAATTGCGTTCGCGCTGCCCACCACCGTGATTATTTTGGTGCCGTTCTTGCGCGCTATTCCCAAAGAGCTGGAAGAAGCCGCCGCGATCGACGGAGCTAGCCGGATTGGCTTCTTCTTCCGCATGGTGGTGCCACTGTCAATTCCCGGCGTCATAACGACTGGAATCTTAGCGTTCGTAGCCAGTTGGAATAGCTATATTTTGCCGCTGTTTATTTTGAACAATGAAGCTTCTTATACGCTGCCGCTTGGAGTGCAGGCCTTCGCCTCGCAATACTCCGTCGATACGGCGCGCGTCTTAGCCTTCACCGCACTATCAATGATTCCCGCGCTGATTTTCTTCTCACTGTTTGAGCGCCGAATCGTTGGCGGGCTCACGGGGGCCGTAAAGGGCTAAAGGCTAACGATCCCGTGAAAATTTTTCTATCTTTTCCCGCTGCTGTGCTGTAAAGGAGTTTCAACAAGATGAGTACCCAGGTGCGTCAGATTCCCGCAATGCCGGTGGTTTCCGAGCGAGTGAGCGCGCTCGTAGCTGACATGACCCTTGAAGAAAAACTTGCCCAACTGGTCGGCTACTGGCTCGACCACGGCGGGCAAGTCGTCGCGCCGATGGCCAATGAAATGGCCAACACCGGTGCTGAAGCCACCGCGCTGCCCGAAATCACCAAACACGGGCTGGGCCAATACAGCCGCGTCTACGGCACCCGCCCGGTCGAGCCCGTCGCCCGCGCCCGGTGGTTGTGGGATGAACAGCGCCGTCTGAAGACAGAAACCCGCTTAGGGATTCCCGCGCTCGTGCACGAAGAGTGCCTAACCGGTCTTGCCGCGTGGAAAGCCGCCAGTTTCCCCACACCACTGGCCTGGGGCGCAGCATTCAACCCGGAACTGGTGGCAGAAATGGCCCAGCTAATTGGGGCCTCAATGCGCGATTTGGGAATTCACCAGGGCCTTGCGCCCGTGCTCGATGTGATCCGCGACCCGCGGTGGGGTCGGGTAGAAGAATCCATCAGCGAAGACCCCTACGTGGTCGCAACCTTGGGAACCGCCTACGTGCGCGGCCTGCAAGCCACCGGCGTGCACGCCACCCTGAAACACTTTGTTGGTTATTCCGCTTCGCGCGCCGGCCGTAACCACGCCCCGGTTTCCGCTGGCCCCCGAGAAATCAACGACATTTTGCTCCCGCCGTTCGAAATGGCAATCCGGGACGGAAACGTCAAATCCGTCATGAACTCCTATTCCGACGTTGACGGCGTGCCGGTTGCGGCCAGCCCCGCATTTTTGACCGACCTGCTGCGCGAGCAACTCGGCTTCGAAGGGACGGTAGTCGCCGACTACTTCGCGGTCGCGTTCTTAGAAGTGATGCACGGCGTTGCCGCCGATCGCGGCCACGCTGCGGCGCTCGCGCTCACCGCCGGGCTCGATATTGAACTGCCCTCGGGAGACGCTTTCTTGACGCCGTTGGCGCAGCGGATTCGCGCCGGCCAGTTCGATGAGGCCTACGTCGATCGAGCGGTTTTGCGCGCACTGGCACAAAAAGAAGAACTCGGTCTGCTGGACGAGGACGCCTACACCCAAGAGCCGCCGTCCAAAATTGATCTTGATTCCCCGCGCCACCGCGACGTTGCCTACCAACTGGCGCAGCAATCCGTTGTGCTGCTGTCCAATGACGGGACGCTACCGCTCAGCCGCGCGCAAACGCCGCCGCGCCGCATCGCCGTACTCGGGCCGAACGCGGATCAGGTCCAGGCGCTGCAGGGGTGTTATTCGTTTCTCAATCATGTTTTGCCTCACTTTCCCGAACACGAAATCGGCATCGAAATTCCCACCGTCCGCCAAGAAATCGCGCCCGCAATGGCACGGGCCGGACTGCCCGAGCCAAAAATTCTTTATGCGCCCGGGTGCGACGTCGAGGGGGAGGACCGGTCCGGTTTCGATGCGGCGCTTTCCCAATTAAGGACGGCGGACCTCGCCCTGGTCGTAGTCGGAGACCGGGCGGGACTATTTGGGCGCGGCACCGTGGGCGAGGGCAACGATGCTCAGAGCCTGGAACTTCCCGGGGTGCAACGGGAGTTGGTGGAGGCCGCCGTCGATACCGGTGTGCCGGTGGTTTTGGTGCTGGTGACCGGGCGGCCCTATGACGTGGAATGGGCGTTGGATGGCCCGCTGGCTGGAAAAATAAGTGCCGTAGTGCAGGCGTTTTTCCCCGGTGAATGCGGGGCGGCGGCTATTGCGGATGTCATCACCGGGGCGGCGGTACCTTCGGGCCGGCTGCCGGTATCCCTGCCGCGCAGCGCCGGTGCGCAGCCCTACACCTATTTACACCCGATTTTGGGTGGGCCCTCAGATGTTACGGCGGCCGACCCCACGCCCGTGCGGCCGTTTGGTTTCGGATTGACCTACACGACATTTACCTATTCCGATTTGGCGGCCCCGGGGACGGCGGGAACCGATGAGGTCTTCGACGTCACCGTGACCGTGACCAATACCGGTTCAGTGGCGGCCACAGACGTGGTGCAACTTTATGGATGCGATGTGCTGGCATCGGTGGTGCGGCCGGTAAAGCAGCTGGTCGCCTATCAGCGGGTGGCACTAGAGCCGGGCGAGTCGAAGCGGGTCACTTTCGCTGTGCCGGCGGCGCGATTCGCGTTTACGAATCAGCAAATGCAGCGCGTAGTTGAGCCCGGAGACATGGAACTTTGGGTCGCATCGCACTCGGCCGCTTCGCATGAGTCAGTCGATACGCAAAGCGCCGCGAACGGGGCAATTAAGAGCGCGCGCCAGGCTAAGAAACAGGATCTGCCCGGGACGGCAACCGCGCGGGCGCGCGTGGAGTTCACCGGGGACGTTCACCATGTGACGAGCGATGATCCGCGGGTGGTGGCGACGAAGGTGGAGGAAGCATGAGCGGCAATGTGGTGAGCCCGAGTGGCCCAGGCGCGACGAAAACCGGTGATGGGGGCGCGATGGTCGCGGGCGAGCCAGCAAGCGTGACGGCGACGAACCCAATTTTGCCCGGGTGCTACCCCGACCCGTCGATTTGCCGGGTGGGTGACGACTACTACTTAATTGCGTCAACGTTCGAGTATTTTCCCGGCTTGCCCATATTCCACAGCACCGACCTGGCGAACTGGCGGCAAATTGGGCACGTCATTACGCGCCAAGACCAACTCGATTACGAGGGGATCCGCTCTTCCGGCGGGCTGTATGCGCCCACCATTCGCCACGATGGGGAAAAATTTTGGGTCGTGTGCACGCTGGTTTCCCACGAGGGACGCCACCGGGGCGGGAACTTTCTGGTTACCGCGCCAAGTATTAACGGGCCGTGGTCTGATCCGGTGTGGCTGGAGGTGGACGGTATTGACCCGTCCGTCTTTTTCGATGCGGACGGCAAAGTATGGATGCACGGCACCCGGCTGGTGGCCGAACCGGAATGGCCGCAACAAACGGAAACATGGCTGCGGGAGTATGACCCC
>JAJYRW010000073.1 GCA_021793895.1 Actinomycetes bacterium | reverse complement strand
CCGAGTACCGAAAATTTGACGCGCCCGGCTAACCACGTCATGACTCGTAATGCCTGCCGGTTTATCAACGATGACCAGCCCGTCCGTTTCAGTTTTCACCAGATCGGGCTAGTCCTCTTGGGCGGGGTAGTTCCGCTCGGTGTCCACATCTGCGGCCCCCAGCTCATTGGAATCACCCGGCGCGGGAGATTTATAAGGGTCAGCTTCACCGGCGTACTGGGCCTGGGCGCGATTTGCTGCCAATTCCGCATCGCGGGCGGCTGCTTCAGAAAGCGCCTTGGCTAAGTTCGCAGTGGTTTCGGGAATGGCGTCCATGACGAAATCGAGCGTGGGAATAAGTCGAACGCTTAAACCGCGCCCCACCTCGCTGCGCAGCATGCCCTTGGCGCTTTCCAGCGCCTGCGCCGTCGCAACCCGTTCTTCTTCATCGCCCAATACGGTCCAAAAAACCGTTGCTTGCTGCAGATCGTTGGTTACGCGCACATCAGTGATCGTCACGTAGCCCAGGCGGGGATCCTTAACTTTTCGATCGAGCTGCTGGGCTACCAGTACCTTGATCCGATCCGCCAAGCGAGCCGCACGCGGGGACGGTGTCATGATGTTCACCCTTCCTGGTGAGTCCGTTTAAAAACTCATACATCGTTATCACTGATGATGCGAATTCGCGCGGCCAATAATTCGTGCTCGGGCCGCTGCGCGAGGAAATCTTCACATCTTTGCAATACCCGCTGGCAATGTGCATGGTCTGCGGAGACAACCGCAATTGAAACCTCAGTTCGCTGCAAAAGATCTTGGTGATCCGTCTCCGCTACCGCTACGGCGAACTTTTGATGCAGCTCGGCGGTTAGACGCCGAACCACTGACCGTTTAGATTTCAGTGACGTGAGCGGGCCGACCAAAATGTCGAAGCGTCCTAATCCAACGAACATGCCAACATCCTAGCGGGAAGAAGCCGGGTGCCGGCGGGGTTTCCTTCCCCACCGGCACCCACTTTTTGGCCAAGGAGTCACGTGATATTCGCCCGTGACCTACGGCAATACGCGGATGCTAGTCCCGCGGCTTTTCACGCATTTCGAGCACCTCGATGGTGTCACCGACCTGCAGGTCGTTAAAGGAGCCGAGCCCAATACCGCACTCGTATCCCTCGCGAACCTCAGTGACGTCATCCTTAAAGCGCCGCAGCGATTCCACGGAGAGATTATCGCCGACCACGACGCTATCTCGCAGCACGCGTGCCTTGGAATTGCGACGGATCTCGCCCGAGCGCACGATGGAACCGGCAATGTTCCCGAACTTGGAGGAGCGGAACACCTCGCGGATTTCCGCGGTACCGGTCTGCACCTCTTCGTACTCGGGTTTCAGCATGCCCTTCAACGCCGCTTCGACGTCTTCGATCGCCTGGTAGATGACCGAGTAGTAGCGAATGTCAACACCCTCGCGTTCGGCCAGTTCATTCACGCGCTCCGCGGGACGAACGTTAAAGCCCAAGATGATCGCGTTATCGACGGTCGCTAGGTTGACGTCATTTTGCGTGATCGCACCAACGCCGCGGTGGATGATGCGCAGGTCAACTTCATCGCCCACGTCCACCTTGAGCAGTGCGTCTTCCAGCGCCTCAACCGCACCCGACACATCGCCCTTGAGCACGAGGTTGAGGGTTTCAACCTTGCCCTGCTGCAGCGCTTCAGTGAAGTCTTCCAGGCTGATGCGCTTGCGTCGACGCGCGAGAAGGGCCGCGCGCTCGGCGGTCTCCCGCCGCTCGGCAATTTGACGAGCTGTGCGGTCATCGGGGGCCACTAGGAACGTATCGCCAGCGTTGGGAACCGAGGTCATACCCAGTACCTGAACGGGACGAGCCGGACCGGCTTCTTCCACCGAGTTGCCGTGCTCATCAAACATCGCGCGCACGCGCCCAAAAGCTGTGCCGGCAACGATCGCCTCACCCACGTGCAGCGTTCCGGATTGGACGAGCACGGTTGCCACGGCACCGCGCCCCTTGTCCAGGTTCGCTTCGATCGCGATGCCGCGGGCATCCCGATCGGGATTGGCGGTCAATTCCAGTGCGGCATCAGCGGTAAGGAGGACGGCCTCGAGAAGATCATCAATACCGATCGATTTGAGGGCCGAGATGTCGACAAACATGGTATCGCCGCCATATTCCTCCGCCACCAGGTTGTACTCGGTCAGCTGCTGACGAATCTTGGCCGGATTTGCCGCTTCCTTATCGATCTTGTTAACCGCGACCACAATGGGGACGCCAGCAGCTTGGGCGTGGTTTAACGCCTCAATGGTCTGCGGCATCACGCCGTCATCGGCCGCGACCACGAGAATCGCGATGTCGGTAGCCTCAGCACCGCGAGCACGCATAGCGGTAAACGCCTCGTGGCCCGGGGTGTCAACAATCGTGAGTGCTCGATCTTGGTTCTCGTGTTCCACATGGACCTGGTAGGCACCGATGTGCTGGGTAATACCGCCGGCTTCGCCACTGGCGACGTTGGCTTTACGGATCGTATCCAGCAAGCGGGTTTTACCGTGGTCAACGTGACCCATAACGGTTACTACCGGCGGGCGCGGAAGCTGATTTTCTTCGTCTGCTTCCTCTTCAGCTGCCAGGTCAATATCGAAGTCAGCCAGCAACTCACGGTCTTCGTCTTCGGCCGAAACCATCTCAATGACATAACCCAATTCGGCGCCCAAAGTACCGAAAGTGTCTTCATCGAGCGACTGCGTGGCCGTGGCCATCTCGCCGAGGTGGAAGAGCACCGTTACCAGCGCTGCGGGGTTGGCATCGATCTTGTCAGCAAAGTCGCTCAGCGTGGCTCCGTGCCGCAGACGGACCGGAGTAGAACCGTCGCCACGTGGGACCTGGACACCGCCGAGCGACGGCGCCTGCATCTGTTCAAATTCCTGGCGCTTCGCGCGCTTGGACTTTCTTCCGCGAACGGGGCGACCACCAGCGCGCCCGAAAGCACCCTGGGTACCACCGCGACCACCGCGGCCGGGACCGGGACGACCGCCACCACCGGGGCGCGGTCCAAACCCACCGGGACCACCTGGTCCGCCACCGCGGCGCCCTCCCCGACCGCCACCGCGTCCATCCCGGGCAGGTGCGCCCGGACGAGGCACAGCGGAGCGGCCCGGCATCATGCCGGGGTTGGGACGGGGGCCGCCACCGGAGCGCGTATCGCCACCGGGGCGCGTTCCCGCACCGCCGCGGCGATCACTGGGCCGGGGCATGCCCTGGCTGGAAGCGAATGGGTTATTACCGGGACGCGGGCCACCGCTTCCAGCTGATTCTGGACGGCGCGACCCACCTCGTCCGCCGCCACGCCCCATTCCCTGGGTCGTGCTGAAGGGGTTATTTCCGGGGCGGGGGCCACCTCCACCGGCGCGTGGACCGGGCCGGGGGCCGGGGCGCGGACCGGGCGTGGGGCGGGGGCGATCTGCGCCGGCAGATGCGCCAGCAGCGGGTTTGGCAGGCTTGGCGGGTTTGCTCGGCTTAGCGCCATTTTGTTCCGCAGCAGGCCTAGCCGCTTTTTCTGGCCCTGTACCGGCGCCAGCGGCTGGTTTGGCGGCTTCTTCCTTAGTTTCCGGCGCGCTCTTTGCTGCTGGTTTGACCGTCTTAGGGGTCGGCGCGGCCGGCTTGGCGGGCTTGGGACCCGCTTCTTGGGCCGGTGCTGCCTTTTTGGCAGCAGCCTTCTTGGCAGGTTCTGTCTTTTGGGCCGCCTTCTTGGCGGTCTTCTTCGCGGCAGTCTTTGCTGCCGAATCCTTTTTGGCGTCGGATTTTTCATCCGACTTCTCTACCTCGGGGGCAGGGAAAGCCTCCCGAAGTTTACGCACCACGGGCGCCTCAATGGTCGAAGATGGTGATTTAACGAATTCACCGAGGTCGTTTAATTTGGCAAGTACGACCTTACTTTCGATTCCAAGTTCGCGCGCGAGTTCGTAGACGCGGACCTTCTTTGCCACAACTCTCCTGTCTGGGCCCGCCCAAACAGGGTCGGACCGTCGCTAAAGCGTGTTCATCGCTGGGTACTCATCGGGGATCCATCGGCTTTTCTTCCCGCTTTCTCGTCCGATTTACCGAAACGTTTGTGTGGACATTGCTAAACCACTCAAGTAACTCGGCCGTCGCTACCGGGCCGGGTATTCGCAGCGCGCGATTAAATGCGCGGCGCTTTATTGCTTGGTTTATGCAGTTTTGATCGAGATGGAGCCAGGCTCCCCGCCCGGGCAAGCGACGCTTTTCATCAATCAATATGCGCCACTGACCGGCGTGGTTGGTGGCAACCATTCTGATCAGAGTTGATTGAGGTGCAGTCTGGCGACAGCCAATGCAGGTGCGCATTGACTGTTTACTAGACCGAAATTCTCGCACAACCTCCAAGACTCTACCCCCTCTTTACCCTAAAGTGCGTCAGCACCCCGGGTTCATAACGCAAATGTCTGCGGGTTTAGCCCGGAGTGCCGAGAAGTTTAAAGCGCCTTAATGGCGGGTTTAAACCTCAGTATCGGGGCGAATATCAATGCGGGCACCGGTTAAACGCGCTGCCAAGCGCGCGTTTTGCCCTTCCTTACCAATTGCCAGCGACAATTGGTAGTCGGGAACAATCACGCGCACCGCCCCAACTTCCGCGTCAACCACTTCGGCCGAGACCACCTTCGCGGGCGAGAGGGCATTCGAGACGAAAGCTGCTAAGTCCTCATCCCAATCAACGATGTCAATTTTTTCATCACGCAGTTCGGACACTACCGCTCGAACGCGCTGGCCCATCGGCCCGATGCAGGCGCCCTTGGGGTTTAGACCCGGCACCGTGGAGCGGACGGCAATTTTAGTGCGATAGCCGGCTTCGCGGGCCAAACCGACAATTTCGACCGTGCCGTCTGCCACCTCGGGAACCTCGTGTTCAAATAACCGACGCACCAGTTCGGGGTGAGTTCGCGATAGCCGTACTTGGGCTTGGCCCTTCATACCGCGCCGCACCTCAACTACGTAGGCGCGAAGCCGCTCGCCGTGGGGGTATTCCTCCCCCGGCGTTTGCTCCTCGGGGGGTAAGAGCGCTTCGTATCCATCTATGTCAACGCGCACCATGCGTGGATCCATTCCCTGCTGAATGGTTCCAGCTACCAATTGCCCCTCCCGGCCGTAAAATTGGCCCAGCACCTGGGCATCTTCAGCCTGGCGCATCCGCTGGATAATTACCTGGCGGGCGGTAGCAGCGGCAACGCGACCGAAATTATCCGGAGTATCTTCCCACTCGTGCACGACCGAGCCCTCTTCGTCAAGCTCTTGGGCCCATACGGCAATTGCTCCACTGCGGCGATCTATTTCCACGCGCGCATTGGGCTCCGCACCCGGGGTGTGGTGATAGGCACTAACCAGCGCCTGCTCAATGGCGCTGACGAGTACGTCCAAGGGAATATCGCGTTCACGTTCAAGCAATCGCAGCTGGGCCATATCGATATTCATTTCGACTCCCGTCCTCGCTGCGCCTGCGCGTCAGCCTTTTTCGATTTGTTGAACTCCAACCGCACCTTGGCCTGCGCAATGTCGGCGTAGTCCACTCGCTTCTTGCCGCCGGATTTAATGTCCAGTTCGACACCGTCATCAAATGCAGCAGTAATGCGGCCCTCTAAATTTTTACCGTCTTCTAACACGACGGCAACTAGTCGGCCCACTGAACGTTTCCAGTGCCGCGGCGCGGTCAACTTTCGCTCCGCGCCCGGGCTCATCACTTCCAGCGTGTAACTAGGCAGTGCGTTGGTTGCATCCGGATTGTCATCTAGTACCTGCGATAAAACCGCGGTGACATCATCTAGTTGATCAAATCCCACGTTCTCAGTGGTGTCTTCAGGCAAATCGACGATGACGCGAACGAGGGCATTTTTCCGGCCCCGCACCTCGAGGTTTTCTAGAACCATTCCGGCTGACTGGACCGCCGGTGCAATCACCTGCCGAATAACTTCTACTGGAGCCGACATTGCCCTGGGTCTCCTACCTCTTGTGCTGTTGTGACTTCTGGAGCGAGAGTCTACCTACCTACGCCATTTTGGGCGTGCCCGGAGCCGGGGAAGGTAAGTGTTTTGTGACAGTATCGAGCACGTGCATCGCAAAATCGGTCTCGTCTTGGGTCTAGGCAGCCTTTTCTTTCTCACAGCTTGTGGTCTGCGGCTAGATATCGACCCATCCAGCGAACCCGAATTGGATGCGCAGGAGGTAATCCGCACCGACGCGATCGCAGATCTTCGTCAGGTCAAAGAGCTCGCCCACGGTCTGCTGAACGAGGTCGAAGCCGATGAAAATTCGGTCCAGGTCGATGACCCGGGCGAGTTTAAGACGCTGCTGGGAGATATTGGTGTACAAACAGATCTCCATCTAGAGCTTTTAGGGGCCGAAGCTGCAGCCGAGCAAGGTCCCAGTTCCGTTACCCCGCGCGCGCTGCGGGCAGCTATTGGTTCAACCGCTTTGGATCTAACCGAGGCCACCACCGAAGCTGAGGGGCAGCTGGCACGATTGCTGGGCTCGATTGCGGTGGCATTGAACTCGTGGGACACAGATATTGCGATGATGGTGCCCGCAGCCGATTCCGATAGCGAAGCGGCAGCCGCTGATGCGGGTGCGGTAACACCCCAGGAAGCCGCTTGGGCGGCAATCCCGCGGCTTGTGGATCTAAACGATCCCGCTACCGACTGGATTTCGGTCATCGGCGCTTTTGATCGGGTGGGATACCTGTTAGAAATCACCGCAGCGCGCAGTTCTGAGAACCAAGATGCGCTGCGCAAACAGGCCCTTGCCTTTCGAGACCGGGCCGACCAGTGGGCGCGGGCG
>JAJYRW010000072.1 GCA_021793895.1 Actinomycetes bacterium | reverse complement strand
GATCTGGCATCGACATGACGGATTTGATGTTCTGGCCCGACTCCATGTCGCGGAATGCCGCTTCCCAGTCCGTGAGTTCATAAACTCCGCCCAGAACATCATCGGTGTTGAGTTTTCCGGTGGAAAACAGCGTAAGTATGCGCTCCCAGGTGTTCCAGGTATGCGAAAATGAGCCGTAGAGCGTTGCAGCCTTAGCAACGAGCGGGTCGAGGGAAAAGTTGAGAGGCTGCGGGCCCCAACCGACTTTGACGATCGATCCGGCTGGTCGCACCATTTCCATCGACTGCTGCAGCGCGGCACTGACTCCGGTCGCGTCTACCACTACGTCCGCCCCCAGGCCATCGCCGAGTGTTTTCACTAGTGCAACGGGGTCGTCATCAGGAACGATCACCGTGTGATCGGACCCCAGCGCTGTGAGTTTTTCAAGGCGCTGATGATCCACTTCGGTGCCGACTGCGACGATTGTTCCGGCACCCTGCAAGCGGGCGATCTGCAGGCACAGCGCTCCAATCGCACCCGCGCCCTGGATCACCACGACATCACCAGGTGTAATGCGGGCGCGTTCCACCAGGCAGTTGTATGCAACCGCGAATGGCTCGGTCATAGCGGCTTGTTCGAAACTCACATTTTCCGGAATGCGATGTAGCACTCGAGGCTCAGCGAGTAGCAGTTCGCTAAATGCGCCATCGCGAGTCGCGCCATAACCCTGACGATCCGGACACAGGTTGTATTGGCCCGCGCGACAGAGCGCGCACACACCACAAATGCTCGCGGCCGTTTCGCACACCACGCGGTCCCCGACTTGCCAGTCGCTCACATCATCAGCGACCGCGGCGATAACGCCGGCCGTCTCGTGGCCCAGCACTACGGGCAGTTTGACCTCCCAACTCTGGCCGTTGCGCCACATGTGAATGTCGGAGCCACACACGCCCACCGCGCGCGCCTTCAGCAGCACGTGCCCGGGCTCGAGCTGGGGTTCTGGCACATCGCGCAGTTCAACGTCGCCGTCTTCGAGCCCAAATTTTACGAGCGCTTTCACTTAAGTCCTCCTGCCGAGAGTTCGGGCTTCGCAACCGAATCGAAGCCGGCGGCAGCCAGGGCCGCTTCGTGCGTTTTCACATAGACGGCGGTCGAGCCATCCCAGTATTTCTCGCGTGCCTGCTGGAGAAACTCCACTGAGGCGAGCATTTCGCCCATGCCATTGACGCCGTCCTCAATTGAGATCCACCCGTTGTAGCCGGCGTTGGCGAGCGTGGTGAAAATCCGGTCGTAATCGTTCAGTCCCTCGCCGATGACGCCGTGCTGAAGGAGGGGTGAGTAGCCCAGTGTTCCGTCGCTTTGGCGCAGTTCGTCGAGTGTGCCGCCGGGTGCGAGAGAGCGGTCAGAGGCCTGCATTGTCACCACGCGATCAATGACTAGTTCCAGGAAATTGGCGGAGTCATCGCCAGCCACGATCGCATTTGAGGGGTCGTATTGGACGCCGAAGTGGGTGCGGTTGTCGATGGCGTTCACTATTTCGAGGAAGACGTCGGACTTCTGCGCGAACTCGGGGTAGTTCCAATGGCCGTCTTTGTAGTGGTTTTCCATGCCGAGGATGATTCCGAGTTCTTCCGCGATCGGAATGAGGCGGTTATAAGTATCGACGACCCACTCCACGCCCTGCTCGCGTGAAACTTCCGGGTGCCTTTGCCCCGATAGGACGCGGGTGCTGGCGCCGTATCCGCCCAGCCGGGCGGTGATTTTCATCATCTCAATTTGGCGGTCAAACTCTGCGGCGCGCACGCTGGCGTCCGGGTGGGTGAAGTCGGGGGAGTGGCACATCATGGGCATTTCGAAGCCCGCTTCGTTAAGGGCTTCACCCACCGAATCGACGAACGCATCGTCGGTCTGCCAGAACATCCCTCCGTAGAGTTCGAGGCCCTCTGCGGGGAGAACTTTGGCCTTTTCGATCCAATCGAACACCGTCATTGTGCGCTCGATTGCCAAAGCTGGAAGGTCACCCTTGGGAAACACGCTTATCCGCATGGCGGTTGCTCCACTTCAGTAGTAAGTATTACGTATAAGATTACTATGCATTTATGCTCCAAGTTCAGCAAGCTTGGAAGATTTATGTCTCGGAGGAGCCAATGAAGTCCGTATCCGAAGCGACGCTGCGCCCCTGGGTGGAAGGAATTTTGCGCGCCTGGGGCTACGACGTGGCTGCAGCCACCTATGTCGCTGACACCATGATTGACGCCAATTTGCGCGGAGTTGATTCGCACGGAGTGATCCGTCTGGGCCCCTATTACCGCCGCATCGCGGAGGGTCTCGTAGACCCGAAAGCCCAGCCACAGGTCACAAAGCGGGGCGCAATTGTGGCGGTGGATGGCAACGGCGCGCCGGGCCAACTCGCCGCGCGCGCCGCCGTGGACGCCTTAATCGCAACTAGTGATGAACTTGGAAGCGCCACCGCCCTGGTGCGGGGCAGCGCCCACTTCGGAACCGCCGGCTACTATGCCCGTGCTTTGGCGGCCGCCGGGAAAGTGGCGATCATTGCCTCCAACTCCGAGCCGGCAGTAGTCCCATTCGGCGGAAAGTCCGCGTTCTTGGGCACCAACCCACTCGCGATGGCCGCGCCCACCAGTGGGGCTCCTATCTGCCTGGACATGGCCACATCAACAAGTGCGTTCGGTCAAGTAATTCAGGCCGAAGCCGAAGGGCGCACAATCCCCGAAACCTGGGGCGTGGACGCTCACGGCGCTCCAACCACTAACCCGAGTGAAGTCGTATCTCTGCTGCCGGCCGCCGGCCCGAAGGGCTACGGCATTGGCTTCTTCATCGACGTCATCGCAGGAATCCTCGCCGGCGCAGCCGCCGGGTTGGAGATCGGCAATATGTACCGCGATTTCGATCGCCCGCAAAATATCGGGCACTTCATGATCGCCCTCGACGTTGCGAGCTTCCAGCCTATGGCTGACTTCATCGCCCGGATGGACGCTTTTGTCGCCCAGGCCCACGCCGCCGAACCCGCACCCGGCTTTGACTCCGTCCTGGTTCCGGGCGAACCCCAAGAGCGCACGCGCGAAGAACGTCTCGCCCGAGGAATCCCGTTGGCAGCAGGGACAATTTCCGAACTGCAGGAGTTGGGCGCCCGGCTGGGCGTGCCCTTCCCAGCGCTTACGTGACCCGCCTGCTGGCCTTCCCACTGCCTACACCTCGCCCGTTTCGATCGAAAGAATGCTCATGACCTTCAAGATTTTGATCCCCGACACGGTCGCATGCGAAATCCCCGCCGAACTGGGGGAAGCGCAAATCTATGACTCTCATCTCCCGCTCCCCGATGACGCCCTCGACGCGGATGCCCTTGTCATATGGGGCATGCCCGATGACCTCCTGCCCGATGCGGCCCGCCGCCTGAAGCGGGTCCGCTGGGTGCAGGTCCTCTCAGCCGGTGCTGAGGCGGCAGCGGCCGCGGGCTTCGCCCCGGACGTCATTTTGACTAACGGTCGCTCCCTGCATGACCGCCCCGTGGCAGAACATGCACTGGCACTAACGCTTGCCGCAGCGCGCAGTCTGCACACCCTGGTACGCGCCCAAATGGGTCACCGCTGGGCCGGTGAACTCGGTGGTGCCCAGCCGGAACCCACACCGGGGAAGTTCACAACCCTGCGCGGAGCGCGCGTCACTATCTGGGGTTTCGGTTCCATCGGATCCACCCTCGCCCCGCACCTGACCGCATTGGGCGCTCACGTCACGGGCGTCGCGCGCACGGCCCGACGCGAGGGCGACTACGACGTCGTCGCCACAACAGAACTGGCGCAAATCTTGCCCAAAACCGACGTGTTGATCATGATTCTTCCCGCCAGCGCCGCAACGGAAAAGGCACTCAATGCCGAACTGCTGGCGCTCCTACCGGCCCACGCATGGGTGGTAAACGTCGGACGCGGTGCGACCGTCGACGAGGACGCCCTCATTGCCAGCCTGAATTGCGGAGCCATCGCCGGCGCGGCCCTAGATGTCACGCGGCTCGAGCCCCTGCCGCCCGAATCCCCGTTGTGGGATCTGCCGAACGTCATCATCACACCCCATGCCGCCGGTGGCCGCCCCCTCGGCGCCGCGGAACTCATTACCGAAAACTTGCGCGCCTTCCGCTTGCGGCAACCACTACGCAACGTAATGGAGCGCTGAAGGTGCGCGCCGCCGTCCAAAATTAACTGAGAAAAGAAGAGGCCATGTCTGTTCCCAAAATTGCCCACCTGACCCGTGAGAACCTCACCGAGCCCATCGTGCAGATTTCATTGGACTTGATGTCGAACGCTGACGCGCTGGAAACCGCCGCGATCGCGGTCGAAGCCGGTGTGGACTGGATCGAAGTGGGGACGCCACTTGTCCTCGCTGAGGGCCTGCACGCGGTGCGCGCGCTGCGCAAAGAGTTCCCCGATAGCCCGATCATCGTTGATCTGAAAACCATGGATGGCGGCTATCTCGAAGCCGAAATGATGGGAGATGCGGGCGCTGACGCGGTAATCGTGATGGCCCAGGCTCACGATGCCACGATCGACGCGGTCGTCGAGGCGGGCGCGAAGTTCGACATGCTCGTAATGGGCGACGACCTTGCCGCGGCGGATCGTGTCGCGGCCGCCCGCCGGATGGAAAACCTCGGCGTTGGAATGGTCATCCACCACATTGGTTATGACCATCGCGGGCGCAATCCGCAGCTGGGTCTTTCCCCGCTTACTGAGCTGGAGGACATTGTCGCTGCGACAACCGTCCCCGTGCAGGCCGTGGGAGGGCTGACCATCGATCAGGCCGTTAGTTGCCCGCAACTGGGGGCGCCGGTGGTCGTCTTTGGCGCGCCGCTGGCCATTGACGGAAAATCATTTACCGCTGCGGACGGCGACCTATTAGGTGTGCTCAGGGACGCGTGCCAGCGGGTACACAGTCAGGGCATTCGGTACCCCTGAGTGCGGAGATAATCTTCCACTACCGCCGTAATTTTCTGCGGGGATCCCTCGATGGACACCGCCAAATGTGCCTCAGTCTCGTCGAGGGGTTCCAGTGCTGCGAACTGCGATGCCAGCAAGGTTGAGGGCATGAATTCGTGGTCGCGATCGGCGATGCGTGATTCGATTAATTCTTGGCTGCCATGCAGGTGAATGAAAAACGCGTCCGGCGCGGCGCGACGAATTGTGTCTCGGTATGACTTTTTCAATGCACTGCAGACAATGACCAGCCCGTTGGTGGCTGCGGCTAGTTCATTACCGATTATTTCTAGCCACGGCTCACGATCAGAATCAGTTAGCGGTTCGCCGCTGGCCATCTTGGCTTTGTTTTCGGCAGGGTGCAGGTCATCTCCGTCGATAAACGGAAGGTTCAGTTCTTTAGCGATCTCCTGTCCGACGGTGGTTTTCCCAGAGCCGGAGACGCCCATGACGACTAGGCGGATTGTTTTCTTGGTCACGCGTGCACTTTAACCTAGCCACGAGCCCTAGCGATATTGCCCACGATGGTCCACAATGAAGAGACAACGAAATAGAAGCGAAACGAGAACCCACGCGAGAATAGTCCACGTAGAGGACTTGTCGACCGGGCTCGACCCGTAGCGACAGTACCGGACGCGCCTGATAACTCTTTCGCTTTCGTTCAGCAGCGGCGCTCCTAGTCGGGGCGCCGTTGTTGTGGGATTTCTTCTACCGTTTCCGGCGCCGATTACGTAGCGCCAACCACACGATGGCGCCCAGGATCGCGCAGGTTACTACCACTCCAGTTGTTACCTGCGGCCCACTATCAGCAATTCGATCCCGCAGGCGAACCGGACGGCGGAAGGTCAGCACCGGCCAGTCGCGCTCAATGGCGATGCGCCGTAGCGCTCGATCGGGATTTACTGCATATGGATGCCCGACTGCCTCTAACAACGGAACGTCCGTGATCGAGTCGGAATATGCCCAGGAAGCTCCTAGGTCATAATTATGTTCGGTCGCGAGCTTTTCAACCGCGCGGGCCTTTTCTGGCCCATAGGCGTAATACTCAATTTCGCCGGTGTATTTTCCCGCTTCCTCTACCAAGCGCGTCGCAATTACTTGATCAACGCCTAATAAGCGCGCAATCGGTTCGACGACTTCACTGCCGGATGCCGAAACGATTATCACGTCAATGCCCGCTGCCTGATGTGAGCGAATTAGCTCCACGGCTTCGGCATAGACCACCGGATCGATATTTTCATGCAGTGCCTCAGCGACAATTTCACGCACCTGTTCCACCGGCCACCCGGTGACGAGTGATGAAAGGTACTGGCGCATCCGTTCGGTCTGATCGTGATCGGCGCCGCCCAGCAGATAAACAAACTGGGTGTACGCGCTGCGCACGACATCGCGCTTATTGATCAGACCCCGTGAGTAAAACTGGCGGGAAAAAACGGTGCTGCTGGAGGCCGCAATCACGGTCTTATCGAGATCAAAAAACGCGGCGGGCCGCTGGCTTGGACGCTTTGCGGGCGCGGAAATACCAGTGGAAATTGCGACATCCGACATGAATTTCACCGCCCAGTAAAGATCAGGGTTTTGTCAAACACCTTGAGCCTAGTTGGCAATTGATCCACAGCGCATCTGCGGTTGGGGCAACGCACTGCTTTTCCCTAACCTCACGCCGGCCGCCCCGGCAGTTGGCATTGTGAAAATGTGCAAAAAATCCGCGATATTACCCAACGTTCGGCGCCCGGCCCGGCGGCCGCAAACGACCTTCTGGCGGTAAATGACCCGGTGGCGGCTTTGGTAGTGACGAACGATTCCCGGCTGCGACAGGTAATTTTTGACTTGGCTACCAGCGCCGGGGTGCGGGTTCACCCCACATCCGAGGTTTC
>JAJYRW010000071.1 GCA_021793895.1 Actinomycetes bacterium | reverse complement strand
CTCTGGTTAAGCGAGCGTGCTACTTATTAGAAGAAAGACTGGCCTTTTCGCGGAGCGCATCCACGCGCTCGGCCGCGTTTTCGTGATCAAACACCGCGGAGCCGGCCACGAACATGTCCGCTCCCGCATCGGCGGCAATTTCAATCGAGTCATCGCCGATGCCACCATCAACCTGGAGCCATATATCCAATTCGTGGTTCGTAATGGCTTTCCGGGCCAGCCGGATCTTGTCAAGCGTGTGATGTAGGAACGACTGGCCGCCATATCCAGGTTCGACCGTCATCACCAAAATCATGTCAATCTCGGGAAGGATCTCCAGCAGCGGCTCGACCGGGGTGATGGGGTTCACCGCAATTCCGGCCCGCGCGCCCATGGCACGCAACTCCCGCGCGATGCGAATCGGCGCAGTGGTTGCTTCAGTGTGAAAGGTCACGGAAGCGGCTCCCATTTCCGCAAACACGGGCGCCCAGTACTCCGGCTCGGAGACCATAAGATGCGCGTCGATGGGGACCGGGCTGGCACGTATTACGTCTTCGACCACAACTGGTCCCATCGTGATGTTGGGAACAAACCGGCCGTCCATCACGTCGACGTGCACCATGTCGGCATTGGAAATGGACTCTAAGTCTCGACCCAAATGCGCATAATCAGCTGACAAAATTGAGGGGCTAATCCGAATCGTCACGATTTGCAGTCTAGACGCAAGCCGCACTTTTCGGGGAGCCTACCAAGCATGCGCGTGTACCAGGCGAGACTCGAGCCTATTCGCGGCGGCGCAGCAGGGCCAGGAACATAGCGTCGGTGCCGTGACTGTGGGGCCAAAGTTGCGCGCCCGGGCCGGTGCCGAACTCGGTGGGATCGCGCGGTGGCGCATTTACACCAGAGGCAACTGCCTGCGCCGCGATGCCGGCTAGAACCTCCCGAGCATCAAGCTGTTCAAATTCGGGGTGTTCCCGCAACGCATCTTCGACCACGACGATGGTTTCCGCCAGATGCGGGCTGCAGGTTGCATAAGCCACGATGCCGCCTGGTTTTACCGCCGCCAAAGCAGAATCCAACAGTTCGCGCTGCAACGGAGTTAGGTTCGCCAGATCATTGGGCGTGCGTCGCCACCGTGCTTCTGGCCGCCGCCGCAAGGCACCCATTCCGGTGCACGGGGCGTCAACCAAAACGCGGTCATATTTGCCCGGTTCTTCTTCGCCCACTTCGCGCCCGTCTTGCGCCCGCACGGTCACAAACCGTTGCGATGGCGCAGTGGCCTGGCGCACTAGTTCCGCGCGATGGTCATGCAGCTCCACCGCGGTTAGGTGCGCGTCATTTTGCCCCGCTATTGAGGCTAGTAACGCGGATTTCCCGCCCGGGCCAGCGCATAGATCCAGCCACTGCTCCCCCGGCGCAACTGGTTGGGCCGCAATTAGCGACAGCGCAACCACCTGACTGCCCTCGTCCTGCACTCCGGCTGTGGCATTGCGCACTTCGGGGATCAAATTTGGGACGGCGCGGGGTGAAGTTAGTGCGGTCGGTGCCAGTTTTCCAAACTCGGCTTCCACACCGCGTTCGGCAAGGTTGTCGCGCAATGAACCACGATCGGAAAGCCCGGGCCGCGCCACGAGCGTTACGGCTGCCGGCTCATTATGAGCTGTAAGGAGTGCTGGGAGTTCTTCGGCTTGGCGGCCGTGGCCTAAAAGTGCTTCGCGCAGGGCTCGAACCATCCAGACTGGGTGGCTGTGGCGGACGGCAAATATCTCGCGCAACTTTGCCGCGTTGGCATCCGGATCCTTCGGCGCAACTGCCTCCAGCCACTCATCTAAGTCCCGCTGGCTGACGGTGCGCAAAATTGCATTAACAAACTGCGAAGAACCCACTCCGAGATACTCGCGGGCGAGGGCCACGGTCTCGGCCACAGCCGCGTGTTCGGCAACGCGCATGGCCAAAAGCTGATGAATTCCCAGCCGTAAAACATCCAGAACTGGCGGGTCGATATCGGCAAGCGGACGGGCTGCTGCCAGCCCAACTATGGCGTCGTACCGACCCTGCATGCGCAGCGTTCCATAGGTAAGTTCCGTGGCAAAGCCCGCATCCCGGCCCGTAATGCGCCGCTCGCGCAGCAGGTTTGGCAAGACTAAATTCGCGTACGCGTCCGATTCGCGCACCTGGCGCAGCACCTGAAATGCCACGGCCCGCTTGGGGTCAGAGACCCTAGAGCGCTGGGATGGCGCTTGGGCGGAGCGCCGCGCTCCACCTCGAGTGCCTTGAGTCCGGCGCCGCGGATTCTCAGAGCGCTGGTTATCGCCGCGCGGCCCTCCCCGCCGCCTGGCTCCACCGCGTCTAGGCGCATCATCACCACGCCGGGACCGTTCGCCTCGTGCTTCGCTCACGCTGATTCTCCTTTACCGAGGTGGGCGTTTTCCGCTAGCCGGGCACCGCGGGCCCAGTCGGCTGCGGCCATGGCGCGCTTACCCGCGGGGACGACCTCGCCCAGTGCCACGGGGGTTGAACCGGTTCCAACCACGACGCGGTTGCGTTCGACCCGGATTTCACCGGCGCTGAGGTCATATGCGCCAACTTCGGGCTTGGCGTGGTTTTCCGCTAGTGGCCGCAAGCCCAATCGCGTGCCGTCCGGCAGTGTTGTCCACGCGCCTGGGGCCGGCGTGCACGCGCGGATGCGCCGGTCAATTGCTATCGCGGGGTCTTCCCAGCGCACCCGCCCGTCCGCGCGATGGAGCGTGGGGGCGTGCGAAACATTTTCGGTGGACTGAGGCTGGGGTGAGGCATGTCCGGCCGCAATGGCATCAATGCTGGCAACCAGCAAGTGCGAACCGGCATTTGCCAGGCGGTCTAATAAATCCCCCGAAGTGTCCTCGGGTTGAATTTCCTCGGTCAAAACGCCCAGCACCGGTCCGGTGTCGAGGCCCTCTTCAATAACGAACGTGCTCGCCCCGGTCACCGAATCTCCGGCCATGATCGAGTGCTGCACGGGCGCCGCGCCGCGCCACTGCGGCAGCAGCGAAAAGTGCAGATTAATCCAGCCGTGGGGCACCAAGTCGAGCAGCGTTTTGGGTAACAGCCCGCCATAGGCAACAACCGGGGCACAGTCCGGCGCTAATTCTTTGATGCGCTGCGCGAGTTCCGGATCGCGCGTCGAGGTCGGTTTCAAAACCTCGATCCCGGCTTCCTGCGCAACCTCAGCCACCGGTGAGGGACGAAGCTTGCGCCCCCGCCCGACCCGCGCATCCGGGCGCGTCAAAACCGCAACAACCTCATGCTCCGAATCAAGCAGGGCCTGAAAGGAAGGAACAGCAACATCCGGAGTTCCGGCGAACAATAAGCGCATGCAACCAGTCTAGGGCGCGCCCTCACACCAGCTCGGGTGGATCAAGTTGTACACGCAGCAAACCGGGCATTTTCCGGGTCGAACGCGTCGCCTGCAGGTGGGCCAGCGCCCGAGCCAACGCTTCCCGCGCCGCACCGTCTTCGGCTTTGCTCCCTCGCACGATCGCCCGCACCTCGTCGTCGTTAAATTCTGAGGGCACTGGGCCTAAAACTTCGACGCCCTTCGGAGCGGAGAACCGTTCCAGTGCTGCGACGACCACATCGTGTTCCCCGGTCAAAGTGGCTGTCGTCACGGCTGGAGGCAGTTCCAATTCCGCTCGGTCCGCCAGCTCGCGCTGCGCAAATCCGGCCGGATCCCAGCGCACAAAATGCTCAGTTGGAACCGGCGGCCCATCCCCCACTAGCAGCACGGTCCCTTCCGGCCCGGGCCGCACCAACGCCCCGACCGCAAGCCACCTACGCAGCGCCTCCTCCCCCGCGCGCAAATCAGAACTGACGCTTGCCATTCCCGCATCCAAAATAACCCCGGCGGCGTATCCAGTTCGCGCTATCGGTTCGGCTCCCGGCGTTGCCACCACAATGCGCGGCTTGGCATCAACCTCGTCAATAACGGACGGCGCTCTGCCGCCCGAAAGCGTAATCGGCACCGAAGGAAAAGCTCGGCCCAGCTCCTCCGCAGTTCGCGAGGAACCCACCACTACGGAGCGCAATTGCGTCGAGTCGCACTCCGGACACGCCCAGCCTCCAATTCGCCCGCACCAGTTACATCTGGGTACCGATTGGGAATCATCCAGCGAGAGCGGCCCATGGCAGTCCGTGCAGCGCGCAGGTTCGCGGCATTGCGCGCAAGCCACGCGGGGGACATATCCGGCGCGCGGTACCTGCACCAGCACGGGGCCGGATTTCAAAGCGCGGCGCCCAACGGTGATGACTTCGCTGGGGATGCGCGCCGGTGCGACGGCGCCGGCTTGGCGCTGATCGGTGGTGCGCAGCGTGCGAACGCGCGGGGCGCGGGAGCGCACCACATCGCGGGGTGCGATCACTGCGCGCGCCGATCCCTCTTCGAGCCACTGCTGGGAGGCAACGGAACGAGAATAAGCACCAATAACTACCGCCGCGCCCTCTTGTTCGGCGCGCAGTCGTGCAACAACGCGAGGATGCGGGTAGGGGGCTAGTCGTTCAGCCAGGCTCTCATCGCCGTCATCCCAAATAGCAATGAGGCCCAGATCCTTTACCGGAGCAAACACGGCCGCGCGCGTGCCCACGACCACGCGCCCTTGCCCCCGCAGCGCCGCTAGGAAGGATTTATAACGCACCGAGGGGCCCTGGTCGGCGGTCAAACGAACCGGGTCAAGCCCTTGCTGGGCACATGCAGCCATGAGCCGGTCCACGTCGCGAGCATCGGGGGCGATGAGCAGGCTCCCGCGCCCTCCACTCAGTGTCTCGCGGGCCGCGATCGCCAGTGCGCGCGGCCACTCGACGGCCTCTCCCGCGCCGTCGTCCGTTGCGTTGGGGAGAGCTTGCCAGATGGCTCGCGGCGCTTCGCCAGCCCGTAAACGTCGCAGGAGCGCCCCTCCCCCAACGTAGGCGGGCCAGTCGCCATAATCCGGCTCGGCGTCAGGTTCGGGGGGTGGCGGAGGGGAAGCGTCAGCCTCCTCGCCCGCGTGCTGCGCCGCCAACTGGGCAGCCGTCTCTTTCTCAACACGCGCGTGCCGGGGCGGAATTGCCAGCCGCAGCACATCAGCCAGCGTGCCCCCGTAATAATCAGCCACTGCCCGTGCGAGCCGTAAAATCCGCGCCGGCAGCACCGGCTCGGGCGAAATAACGCGGCGCAGGGGCATCAGGCGCCCCGAATACTCACTGCGCTCACGCCGCGCGACAATGAAACCATCGACGTCCCTCGGACCAAACCGCGCCGAAATGCGCGCTCCCGGCTGGGCGGCGTCAGCGAATTTGACTGGCACGAGGTAGTCAAAGGTGTGGTCCAGGTGCGCCAGTGGAAGGTCTAAAACAACCTCGGCTATCGGATCAACTTCGGCCGGTTCGTGCGCAGCCGGGCGCTTGGTCTTCTGGGCGGGCACCGTGGGCGGCGCAATGAGCGAGAGTTGCTCGCCGTCTTGCTGCTCGTGGGCCACGGTGTACCTCCTTTAAAAAATTACTCCGAGATCTCTTGGACTGCCCGTTGCAATTCGGCCACGCGGTCGGTGCGCTCCCAAGTAAACTCCGGCTCTTCGCGCCCAAAGTGACCGTAGGCGGCCGTTTTCGTGTAAATCGGACGCAGCAGGTCCAGGTCACGGATTATCGCCGCGGGTCGCAGGTCAAAGACCTCGCGCACGGCCCGCTGGATGTCAGTGGCCGGGACCGTGCCCGTGCCAAACGTCTCCACAAACAACCCCACCGGTTCAGCCTTACCGATCGCGTAGGCCACCTGCACCTCAGCCCGGCGCGCCAACCCGGCCGCGACAATATTTTTGGCCACCCAGCGCATCGCATAACTGGCGGACCGGTCCACCTTGGACGGATCCTTCCCGGAAAACGCGCCCCCACCATGGCGGGCCATACCGCCGTAGGTGTCAACTATGATTTTGCGCCCCGTCAGACCCGCATCCCCCTTTGGTCCCCCGGTAATAAACTGGCCCGAAGGGTTAACCAGAATCTTCAGTGCGGAGCGGTCCAATTCCAGCGGCGCAATAATCGGTTCGATTACGTGCTTCGTAATATCGGCCGCGATCTGGTCCGCGGTTACCTCGGGGCTGTGCTGGGAAGAAACCACGATCGTGTCCAGCGTCACCGCCTGATCACCGTCGTACCCGATAGTTACCTGCGTTTTACCGTCCGGGCGTAAATATGCCAGCGTTCCATCTTTGCGCACCGCAGTGAGTTTTTCCGCCAGCCGATGCGCAATCCACGCCGGCAGCGGCATCAGTTCTGGCGTGTCCTGGCAGGCATAGCCGAACATGAGCCCCTGATCGCCCGCCCCTTGAGAATCGAGTTCGTCGGTGGCCGTCCCCTGGCGAGATTCCAGCGCCTTATCTACCCCGGCGGCAATATCGCGCGACTGCTGCCCAATTGAAATGGAAATCCCGCAACTAGCGCCATCGAACCCCTTCTCGGAAGAGTCGTACCCGATGGCCAGAATCTGCTCGCGAACAATCTCCGGAATCTCCACATAGGCTTCGGTAGTCACTTCGCCGGCAACGTGTACCAGTCCGGTAGTAACCAGCGTTTCGACCGCTACGCGCGCGGCAGGATCCTGTTTTAGCAGCGCATCTAAAATCGCGTCGGAGATGCGATCCGAGATCTTGTCAGGGTGGCCCTCGGTGACAGATTCTGATGTGAAAAGTTGCAAGTTGGTTGTGTCAGTCACGTAGGGAACTTTACCCAGGGCGTCTGACATGGATGGCGTCCCATACGGCATGGGCAATTACGGCCTTGGTTCCAGCCGCCTGCGCCACCACTTCCCCATCAGCGGTCAAGACCGTGACGGCCGAATCAACGTTCCCAAAACCGATGTTTGCGCCCACCTGATTCACCACAAGTAAGTCCGCGCCCTTGCGCTTTGCCTTTTTGCGAGCATG
>JAJYRW010000070.1 GCA_021793895.1 Actinomycetes bacterium | reverse complement strand
TCGCTTACCGCGCCATCGCCATAAGAAGAGGCGATCAGCCGGTCCCCGGCCGGGGTAATTGCCAGGTGGCAGGGGCTGCCCGCGCCAGTGGAGATATCGGAAGAGGGAAGCGGGGCCAGCGTGGCGTCGTCCTTAATTTTAAAAGCGGCGACTGAGCCCGCGGGTTCCTCGCGCGCGGCCCATAAAACTGGCGCGCTGGGGTGGCGCAGCAGCCAGGAGCCAGATTCGATTTCTGCGACTAGTTGCGGCGTTCCAAAGGTTTTTGCGTCGCTATCGACGGTGAGGGTGTAGATGCCCTTCCCGCGGCCCGCCGGTGCGGAGGAGGCACTGTAGGTTCCCACGAAAATTTGGTGCAGGGGCATAACTCCACTTTAGAACGCGTTGGTTTCCCCGCCGCTGGGGCCTTTCCTTCAGGTAATAGCATCGCTCTATAACAGTTTGCTATCAGTTCCGCGCTTTTGGCCTCTTTTCGTCCCAGGTGGCACCAAGCACTTTTCCAAGCAGAGTACGGTGGGAATGTGACTGTCAATTTTTCTCATGTCAGGAACAGCAGCGGGGCACTTCCTGACCCACCCAGCGGGAGACAACACGAAATCACATCCGGGGGCTACCGGGCCGTGATAACCGAGGTTGGTGCCGCGCTGCGCCGCCTCAGTCACGACGACCGGCCGCTCGTTGTTGGTTTCAGTGTCGATGAAGTGATGCCGTCCTATCGCGGCGCTCAATTGATTCCCTGGCCCAACCGCATCGCGGATGGCCGGTATAAATTTGGGGGGCGGGAGTTTCAGGTCCCGATTACCGAGCCGGAGCGCGAGAACGCGTTGCACGGTTTTGTGGTGTGGGAGTCTTGGCGCACGGTGCTGCACGTCCGAGACCGGGTAGTGCTTTCCCATCGGGTGCAGCCGCGAAATGGTTACCCCTGGCGGTTGGACGTGACAGTGGACTTCGCGATCGGGCCCGATGGCCTGCGCTGCACGGTCGAGGCGTTGAACACTGGGGATTCGGAGGCGCCCTATGGCTACGGCCCCCACCCCTATCTGCGCGCCGGGGAGAGCCCACTGGATGAGTGGTCGCTCGAAGTACCGGCCAAGGAATATCTAGAGGTCACCCCCGACCGGCTGCTGCCCACGGGTATCGCGCCAGTAGAAGGCACCGAACTGGACTTCCGGGAAGCCCGCCCCATTGGCCCCACCAAAATTGACCACGCCTATACGACCGTCAAGCGCGATAACAGCGGCACCGCCACCGTGCGCGTGCGCGATCCGCGTGGCGGCGGCGTCGAAATGAGTTGGCCCTCAACGGCTCCCTGGGTGCAGGTGCACACGGCCGATTTGCCAGACCCGGAAAACAATCGCCTCGGGCTCGCCGTGGAACCAATGACGTGCCCGCCAGATGCTTTCAACTCCGGCACAGACCTGGTCGTCATTGAACCCGGCGATAGCCACCGCACGAGCTGGACAATCCGCGCGATTAGCGAGTAGCGCGGCCAACCCACACACCACATGGCAACGGGGCCGAATACTGACGATTCAGCATCCGGCCCCGCTTATTCGGGACGGCTGTTCCCGAGTTTTTCGGCTTACGCGCCCGGGGCGCTACTTAGCTGCTCCAACGCGGCGCTTATTCCACACATCAAACGCGACCGCGAGCAACAGCACCAGACCCTTAATGGCTTGCTGGTAGTCGATTCCGACACCCATGAGCGACATGCCATTATTCATGACACCCATGATCAAACCACCGACGATGGCGCCCACGACGGTACCGATACCACCAGTAACTGCCGCGCCACCAATGAATGCGGCAGCAATGGCATCGAGCTCGAACATGGTTCCGGCCTTCGGGTTAGCCAGGTTCAGTCGCGCGGTGAAGACCACGCCCGCCAGCGCTGACAGCACACCCATGTTGATGAAGATCCAGAAATTCACCCACTTGACCTTGATGCCCGAAAGCGTTGCGGCGTGCAGGTTGCCGCCGATCGCATAGACGTGGCGGCCAAATACGGTGCGCTTCATCAGCATCACGTAGATCACGATCAGCAGGCCCAAAATCAATAGGACGACGGGCAATCCCTTATAGAAGGCCAGGCGCTGCGCAAACGCCATCACCACAATGCCAACCACAACGATCTTAAGAATAAAGAGTGGAAGTGCTTCTACGGACTGCTTATAGGCAATACGGCCCAGGCGGGCGCGGTATTGGAAAAACGCGAATGCCAGGACTGCGATAGTACCTATTACTAGCGTGAATACGTCATATCCTTGCCCGCCTAAATAGCCGTTCATGTAGCCGGAAGCAATGGATCTAAACTCCTGGGGGAAGGGCGAAATCTGGGTGTTTCCAAGCGTGATCATTGCCGCGCCGCGGAAGATCAACATGCCGGCCAGCGTCACAATAAACGCTGGAATCCCCACGAACGCCACCCAGAATCCTTGCCAAATACCTACCAACACGCCCACCAGCAGCGCGGCTAGTACGCCGATCCACCACGGCAGACCCATCCGGACTGTGACCACCCCGGCTATCGCGCCGGTGAAGGCAACCACCGAACCAACTGACAGGTCAATGTGGCCACCAATAATCACGATGACCATACCGATCGCCAAGATCAGAATGTAGGAGTTTTGCACAACGATATTTGTGACGTTTTGCTCTGATAGGAGCTTGCCGTCCGTTAATATCGCAAATAGGGCGATGATCGCGGCAAATGCGATATAAATACCGCTTTGCCGCAGGTTTCGGGTCAAGAAAAACTTGACCTGTTCCATGGCGCTCATGGACTATTCCTCTTCCTTCGTCATGTACTGCATCAGCAGCTCCTGATTGGCGTCGGCTCGATCAACTTCGCCGGTGATGCGTCCCTCGGCCAGGGTGTAAATCCGGTCACACATACCCAGAATTTCCGGCAACTCTGACGAAATCATCAAAATTGCTTTACCCTCGTCAGCCAGGCGCTGAATAATCGTGTAAATCTCGTACTTTGCCCCCACGTCGATGCCGCGGGTGGGTTCATCAAGAATCAAAATGTCGGGGTCTGCAAAGACCCACTTACTCAAGACAACTTTTTGTTGGTTTCCACCCGAGAGTTGGCCGGTGAGCGCCGCCACAGAAGGCGTGCGAATGTTCAAGGATTTCCGGTACTCTTCGGCGACCTGAACTTCCTCGTTCTCATTCACCCAACCTCGTTGGGAGATTTTATTCAGTGCGGCGGCGGAAACGTTGCGCTTCACATCTTCAATGAGATTCAAGCCATAGGTTTTGCGATCTTCTGTCGCATAGGCAATACCGTTGCGAATGGCTTCGCTAACGGTGCGGGTGGAAATTTCGGTGCCGTTCTTAAAGACTTTTCCGCTGATGTCTTTCCCGTAGGAGCGGCCGAAAAGACTCATCGCTAACTCGGTACGTCCCGCACCCATCAGCCCGGCAAGGCCGACGATTTCGCCGCGGCGCAAGTGAAAATGCGCATCCTTTACGATCTGTCGATCAGGTTGCAATGGATGGAAAGCGTTCCAGTTTTCGACCCGGAAGATCTCTTCACCAATTGTTGGTGTGTGTTCGGGGTATCGGTTTTCCAGGTCGCGGCCGACCATGGCGCGAATGATGCGCTCCTCAGTGACCTCGTCTTTTTCCATATCGAGGGCCTCAATAACCAGTCCGTCGCGAATCACCGTCGTGGTGTCCGCGATGGCCGCGATCTCATTGAGTTTGTGCGAGATCATGATCGAGGTAATTCCCTGCCCCTTAAGGTGGCGCAGCAGATCCAGTAGGTGGGCGGAGTCCTCATCATTTAAGGCCGCGGTGGGCTCATCAAGAATCAGGATCTTCACGCGCTTGGAAAGCGCCTTGGCGATTTCGATGAGTTGCTGTTTACCAACTCCGATGTCGACCACGCGGGTAACTGGGTTTTCATCCAGCCCGACGCGGGCCATGAGTTTTGCGGCTTCCGCGTTGGTGGCGTTCCAGTCGATCATTCCAGCTTTTTTGATTTCATTGCCTAGGAAAATATTTTCGGCAATTGATAAGAAGGGCGAAAGCGCCAGTTCCTGATGAATGATGACGATTCCGCGCTCTTCACTGGACTTAATGTCGTTAAATTCGACGACCTCACCATCGAGGATGATGTCGCCGTCATAAGTGCCATGCGGGTATACCCCGGATAGCACCTTCATCAAGGTAGATTTTCCCGCCCCATTTTCACCGCAGATCGCATGAATTTCCCCGCGGTGCACTTTTAGATTCACATCTTGTAAGGCCTTCACGCCGGGAAACGTCTTCGTAATTCCGCGCATTTCTAAGATGAAGTCATTCATCTACAGCCGTCCTTATTTGTTCGAGGGAAAGCGGCCCACCGGACAAACCGCACCAACGCGTCCGATGGGCCACCCTCCAGGGCACAAGGCCCGTTTAGCTCAGATCGTCTTCGGTGTAGTAACCGGAGTCAATGAGCAGTTCTTCGTAGTTGTCCTTGTAGACAACGTGTGGTGGTAGCTGCACCGTGGGTACAACCTTTACGCCATTGTCATAGGTCTCAGTATCCAGATCCGAGGGTTCGTCACCCTTCATGATCGTGTCAACCATGTCAACGGTTGCCTCGGCCAATTCACGGGTGTCCTTGAAGATCGTAGCGAACTGTTCGTCGGCGATGATCGACTTGACCGAGGGAGCCTCCGCGTCCTGACCGGAGACGACGGGGTAGGGCTGGTCCGCCGTGCCGTAACCCGCACCTTTAAGCGCACCGAGGATACCGATGGACAAACCATCGTAGGGCGAGAGAACCGCATCTACCTTGTCCCCACTGGAGTAGGTGGAGGTGAGCAGGTTCTCCATGCGGGATTGAGCGGTTGCAGGGTCCCACCGCAGAATGGCAATCGTGGCGAAATCGGTCTGGCCCGACTTCACCTCAAGAGTGCCGTCATCGATGTAGGGCTGCAGGATTGACATCGCGCCGTCGAAGAAGAAGGTCGCGTTGTTATCGTCTGGCGAGCCGCCGAACAGTTCAATGTTGAACGGTCCTTCAGCGTCGCCCTCATTGCCATCCTTATCGAGCAGGCCCAGCCCAACAAGAACCGATGTGGCTTGCTGGACACCGACTTCGAAGTTGTCGAACGTGGCGTAGTAGTCCACGTGTTCGGAGTCGCGGATCAAGCGGTCGTAGGCGATAACCGGAATGTTATCTTCGGCGGCCGCTTCAAGCTGACTGGTAAGTGCCGTTCCGTCAATGGAGGCGATTACCAGCAGGTCAGCGCCCTGGGTAATCATGTTGTCCAACTGGTTTACCTGGGTGGGAATGTCATCTTCTGCATACTGCAGGTCGACTTCATAACCTAGGGATTCAAGCTGTTCCTTTACGTTGGCGCCATCAGCAATCCAGCGCTCGGACGAGCGAGTGGGCATCGCTACGCCAATGAGGCCACCTTCTTCGACCTCGCCGTTATCACCGCCGTTTGCTGCGTCCCCATCGTCGCCGCCACTTCCGGCGCCCTCGCCGGCGCAGGCGCCCAGGGTTAGCGCAAGAGCTAGTCCGGATGCCATCACCGCGAATTTGCGTGTGATCATTCTTCTCCTCCTTGAGAGTTGCATACCGAAAGCCAGTGCCGACCTTCGGTGTTACCGCCGCCTATGGGAAAGGCGGCGACAAGTTTCTTTACTGTTTTACTTCGGTCAGGGCCAGGCCCGTAGCACGCATTGCGTTCAGTTCTGCTGCGGGCGCTGAATCTGACGTAATCAGTAGATCTATGTCGCTCAGGCGCGCCACTCTTCCTAAGTGGACTTGCCCGATTTTGGAACCATCTGCCACAACAACGCACTTTGTTGCTGAGGTGATCATGCGGCGTTTAACCTCTGCCTCAGGCAGGTTGAGGTTAGTAATTCCGCCTTTGGTAGCCGCTCCATTGCAGCCAATAAATGCCAGATCGGTGTGGAGCCGCTCCAGTGCGGAGGTGGCCATCGGATCGATCAGGGAGTGTTGCTGCGGACGCACCGTACCTCCCGTTACGACGACGGTAAAGCGCGGGATTGTTCGCTCAAGTTCCATCGCGATGGTCAAGCCATTTGTGATTACTACGACGTTTTCTAAATCGGTGCGCGCAGCCAGTTCGCGCGCAACTTGCGTCGTGGTGGTGCCAACGTCAAGCAAGATGGAGGTCCCAGACTCCACCAGCGAAGCAGCCTCGCGGGCGATCGCTGCCTTTTGAGCGGCATTCGCGCCAATTGACTCTTCGAAACTGGGCTCGGCGGGCATCGCAATCCGCAGCATCGCCCCGCCGCGTACCCGTCGAATGACTTCGCTGTCTTGCAACACTTCCAAGTCGCTTCGGACTGTAACTTCCGAAATGCCGAAAGCTTCGCTTAGATCTCCCACGCGAACGAATTCGCGCTCAGCGATGAGCTCCAGCATGCGCTCCCTGCGGAGTGCCGCTGGTAGCGGAGAGATCTTGTTAACGTTCACACACAACACTTTCGCTTACTTGCGAAAGGGTGTCAATCAACGTTTCGTATCGAAAGGATAACGAATCGATAACTCGATGGGCCGCAAATGATCGCGCTCTCATCCGCAGAAGTTCCATGTTTCGGCGTTTTCAGCGGGAAGGGGCCAAAAGCGCGGTTTCGAAAGTAATTTTGTTAACGATGTTTCGACTTGATAAGTCGGGCTACGACTTTGGCGGGGCAAATACCAGCACCAAATACCGACACCAAATAAAAGACGGCGGAGGCCAAAGGCCTCCGCCGTCTAATTTCGGGCCGCACGCGCCGCGGGCATACCTATCGCCGCATCAATTGCGGGCCTACAGCGCGCTACCCAAATCGGGGTGCACATTGCTCCCCGCCTTTGTCACAGCATGTTCAGCAATACGCGGTTTAGAACCCTTCGGCGAGGCGGTAGTAGGCCTGATTCCACCGCACCTGCTGGGCGAAGTCGCGTGAGGTGGTGTTGTTATCAATTACCAACAGCTCGGTTTGGGCGATTTCTGAAAAGT